>CAXTDH010000423.1:0-3774 GCA_964242405.1 uncultured Rhizobacter sp.
GTCTTGGCGCTGCAGCCGATCGCCGTTCCACACACTGCGGGCACGACCGGCCTGCGGTGGCCCGGGCAAATCGTTCCAGTCGTCATTTGCTCGCGGACCCGGTACTGCCGCCGCCCTTCACAGGGGACGACGGGGTCGACGGCGCGGGCGAAGCGCTGGCTGCCTTGGCGCTGCCCATGCCACCGCCACCTCCGCCATGGGCGCCCGTACTGCCGCCGCCCGTACCGCTGCCGGCGGCACCACCGCTGCTCGTGCCACCGCTGCCCGTGCCACCGCCCACAGGCGCCCCCGCCGAGCCGGCCGAGGCGGCGCCCGACTTGCCGGCGCCGTCGCGCGACGATTCAGCCGATTTGCCATCCGCCGGCTTGGCGTCGCCGCCCTTGCCGTCGCCGCTCTTCCCGTCTGCGCCCTTGCCGTCGCTGCCCTTTCCATCTCCGTTCTTGCCGTCGCCTGCCCCGTCCGCCTTGCCGCCCTCGGCCCCGGCCGCTGCGTCGCCTGCCTTGGGCGCCTTGTTGTCGCCGCGGAAATCGGTCACGTACCAACCCGAACCCTTGAGCTGGAATCCAGCCGCTGTGACCTGCTTGACAAACGCCGGCTCACCGCAGAACGGGCACTCGACGAGCAACGGATCCGACATCTTTTGCAGGACGTCTTTCGCTTGCCCGCAGGCGCTGCAACGGTAGGCATAGATCGGCATGGCTAAGCCCTTGATTCGAAACGGAAAACCCGCGATTGTAGCCGCCGCTGGCAGAGTCGCTCAGGCGCTGTGGCGGAAGAGCTGAAGCAGCAGCAACGCGAGCAACATCGCCAGGGCGAGGTAGGCCACCGTCACCAGGCGTCGACCGATGCGCCGCTGCTCGGCGACAAGCGCCTGCAGCGCTCGCTGCTCTACGGCCAGCCGCGGCTGCAAGGCCTGGTGGATCAACCGCGGCATCTCCGGCAGCATCTGCACGTAACGCGGCGCCTCCTTCTTGAGCCGTTCGACCAGCCCGTCGAAGCCGATCTGCCGGTGCATCCAGCGCTCGAGGAAGGGCTTGGCGGTGCTCCACAAGTCCAGTTCCGGATCCAGCTGACGGCCGAGGCCCTCTATATTGAGCAGCGTCTTCTGCAGCAGGACCAGTTGCGGCTGGATCTCGACGTTGAAGCGCCGCGAGGTCTGGAACAGCCGCAGCAGCACCTGGCCCAGCGAGATGTCCTTGAGCGGCCGGTCGAAATGCGGCTCGCAGACCGCCCGGATGGCGCCCTCGAGCGCGTCGACCCGGGTCGACGGGGGCACCCAGCCGCTCTCGACGTGCAACTCCGCGACCCGCTTGTAGTCGCGGCGGAAGAAGGCGATGAAGTTCTGGGCGAGGTATTCCTTGTCGACCTCCGTCAACGTGCCGACGATGCCGAAATCGAGGGCGATGTAACGCCCGAAGGTCTCGGGCGCGACCGACACCTGGATATTGCCCGGGTGCATGTCGGCGTGGAAGAAACCGTCGCGAAACACCTGGGTGAAAAAGATCGTCACGCCGTCGCGAGCCAGCTTCGGGATGTCGACACCGGCTTGCCGGAGCCGCTCCGTCTGGCTGATGGGAATGCCCTTCATCCGCTCCATGACGATCACGGTCTGGGTGCAGAACTCCCAGACCATCTCCGGCACCATGATCAGGGGCAGCCCGGCCATGTTGCGCCGCAGCTGCGCAGCGTTGGCGGCCTCGCGGACGAGGTCGAGCTCGTCGTGCAGGTAGTTGTCGAATTCCGCGACGACCTCGCGCGGCTTGAGCCGTTTGCCGTCGGCCGACAGCCGCTCGACCCAGCGCGCCAGCGTGCGCATCAGCGAGAGGTCGTCCTCGATCACCGCCAGCATGCTCGGTCGCAGCACCTTGACGGCGACCTCGCGGCCGTTCTTCAGCGTCGCGGAATGCGCCTGCGCGATCGTCGCGCTGGCGACCGGCTCGGCGCCGAAGCTGGAGAAGAGGTCGTCGATGCGCCGTCCGAAGGCCTTTTCGACCATGCGGCGAGCCACCGCGGCCGGAAACGGCGGCACCCGGTCCTGCAGGTGCGCGAGTTCGTCGGCCAGGTCGGGCGGCAGGAGATCGCGACGGGTCGACAGCACCTGCCCGACCTTGACGAACACCGGGCCGAGCCGCTCCAGGCCGAGGCGCAGGCGTTGCCCGCGGGGGGCGTCGAGCCGGCGGCCGATGGTCATCACCCGAACCAGCAGCCGCACCCACGGCTGGCGGAAGCTCGACAGTGCGAGTTCGTCCAGCCCGTAACGCAGAACCGTGATGGAGATGAAGAGCAGCCGGGCGATATGCCTCATCGGTACGGCGGCGGGTCATCCAGGCTGCTGCCGCGGCCTCGGCGAACCAGCGTGCCGACCGCCTGCACGGCACCGCGCAGCGCCACGGCGACGCCCCCGGCGATGCGGGCGATCTCGCGGGCAGGCGCCTGGCCGACGGCGCGTGCGAGGTCGTCCTCGATGTCCCAGCGCAGGTTGTCGATGAGCCAGTTCAAGTCGGATGCGAAGGCCGCATCGCCGGCGACCTCGATCCGTGGCCGCTTGCCCGTGAGCGCCTGCGCCAGCCCCAGCGCCGGGTTGGAAGCGTCGATACCGATGCGCAGTGCCGGATCGACGACATCGGCGCCTCGCCACTCGAGGAGCCCGGCCGGCGTCACCTGGAAGGCGGTCGGCGGCAGCGGTGGCAAGCCGCGCGGCCAGCCATCGAAATGCAGTTGCATGGACCGCCCGGCATGCGCTTTGAGCCGCTGCGTCGCGGCCGGTTCGGCACTCAGCACATGGTTCACCAGGAGGGTGACACGCTCCATTGCGGCGCTGCCGAGCAGCGAATTCAGACTGTGCAACATGCACGGATTGTAGGCACCCGGGTCGGCGCACATCCCTTCGGCAGAAGCGTCGCAGCCTCTCTTTTGGGCGAGAATCAGCCGTTTTGCCGCGAGGCTTCAAGGGCCGAGCCCGGACACGACTCACCGATCGATGTTTGAAGACCGGACCTACAAACGAACGTTCTACAGTGCGCCGCAGTCGGTCACATCGCTCGTGGCCGCCCTTCTCGAGCCGGGCATCACGATCGTCACCTTCCTGCTGGCGACCTGGCAATCCAACGAGATGGTCGATCGGCCGGCGCTCACCCTGTGCCTGCTGGTCGGCGCGCTCACCTTCCCCGGCCGCAATCGCTTTCGCGAAAACGTGATCGCCGCGGGCGTCGACATCACGTTCTCCTGGATCACGCTGGTCGCCATCCTGGGGCTCTTCGGCTACGCCACCCGCAGCCTCCACTTTTTCGAGAACGACGTCCTGCTGACCTGGATCGTGCTCACGCCGGTGCTGCAGTGGCTCGCCGTCGGGGTCGGGCGGATGGTGGTGCGCGGGCTCGCGTCCCGGCCGGAAGCGCGGCGCGCCGCGGTGGTGGTCGGCGCCGGGCCGCTCGGCGTGAAGGTCTCGCGGTCGCTCACCGCGAGCCAGGACGAGGGCATCGACTTCGTCGGCTACTTCGACGACCGCACCGACGACCGCGTCCAGCCAGAGACGGTCGCCAAACGCCTGGGCGGGCTCAAGGAGATCGCGACCTACATCCGCGAACATTCGATCCGCGAGGTCTACATCACGCTGCCGCTCGGCTCGCAACCGCGCATCGTCGAACTGCTCGAGGAGGTGCAGGGCACGACCGCCTCGCTCTTCTTCGTGCCGGACGTGTTCGGCATCAGCATCATCCAGGGCCGCCTGCAGGACATGAACGGCGTGCCCGTGGTCGGCATCTGCGAGACGCC
>CAXTDH010000424.1:0-3761 GCA_964242405.1 uncultured Rhizobacter sp.
AGTTGCGCCTTCAAACCCGCTTCGTTGAGCCGCTCCTTCTGTCTGAAGTTGAAGGTGTAGGCGGCAAGAAAGCTGGGCGGCGCCAGGCGGACGAGGGCGGTGGTGGCCGGCATCAGCACCACGTCGACCTCCCCCTGGCGAATCCGCCAGAGCGTCGCGAGGCGCTCCGAAATCAGATCCTGGTGCGGCGAGAAGGTGTCGTAGGGCAGCGTCTCCCAATCCGGAAACACGGCGATCCGCAGCGTCGGCGCGAAGAAGGCGATCTCCGCTTCCAGGCGTTGGGTGTCGGCGGGCTCGGCGGTGACGACCGCGGTGAGCTGCTTTGCCGCGGCTCGTTCCTGCGCGAAGCGGGCGATGAGCAGGGCATCGGCCGAGCCGATCGGGCGGGGCAGTGTGTAGCGTTTTCCGGGAGGAATCGAAGGCAGTTGCATGCAGGCGTGGGCGCAGGGCAGGGCCCAACGAATCGCCGGGTGGGCAGCACCGGAACATCGGCGAAGAGGTCGGCGAGGGAGTCGGCCGGGCACGGCGACGGCCCGCGGGGCGGCATCTGGCCGGACCCGGAACGTCGAGGCCAATTATAGAATTCGCGCCTTCATGACGCTTGCACCGACTGACAAAGCCCGGCGACGTCGGCCGCGCCGATGAGCGTTGCCCGTCTGCACGCTCTCGTTCCCTGCGCCGGTGTCGGCGAACGTGCCGGAGCCGGCGGGCCGAAGCAGTACGCGATCGTCGCCGGCCGGTGCGTGGTCGGCCACACGCTGGCGGCGCTCGCCCGGGTCGACCGGCTCGAATCGATCGGGGTGGTGTTGAGCGCCGACGACCTGGACTTCGACCGCTTGCTGCCCGACTTCACAGGCGCCCGGCTGCGCTGCGGCGGTGCCACCCGCGCCCAGTCGGTGGCCAACGGCCTGGCGGCGATGGCCGAGGCCGGCATCCCGGCCGGTGACTGGGTGCTGGTCCACGATGCGGCCCGCTGCCTGGTGCGCCCCGAGTGGGTCGACGCGCTGATCGACTCCTGTCTCGACGAAGTCGACGGCGGCCTACTGGCGCTGCCGGTCGCCGACACGCTCAAATCGGCGCGCGACGGCCGGGTCGCATCGACCGTCGACCGGCGCGGGCTCTGGCAGGCGCAGACGCCGCAGATGTTTCGCCTCGGCCGGCTGCGTGAGGCGCTGGCCCGCGCCGGGGATGCGGTCACCGACGAAGCGAGCGCGATCGAGGCGCTCGGCGGCAAGCCGCGGCTCGTGCCCGGCCCGCCCGAGAACTTCAAGCTGACCTACCCGCGCGACTTCGAACTCGCCGAGCGCCTGATGAGGAGCCGCGTGTGACGACCACCACCAAGATCAAGGCGCCGATCTGGCGCATCGGCGAAGGCTGGGATACGCATGCGCTCATCCCCGGCCGGCGCCTGGTGCTGGGCGGCGTCGAGATCCCGCACAGCCACGGCCTGATGGGCCACTCCGACGCCGACGCGCTCTGCCACGCCATCACCGACGCCCTGTTCGGCGCCGCGGCGATGGGCGACATCGGCTTTCACTTCCCGGACACCGATGCGCAATACCGGGGCGCCGATTCGCTGGCGCTGCTCGCCGAGGCGGCGCGACGGATCCGCGGTGCCGGCTGGCTGATCGGCAACGTCGACAGCACCGTCGTCGCCCAGGCGCCGAAGATGGCGCCGCACATCCTGCTGATGCGCCAGCGTGTCGCCCAGGCGCTCGTCGTCGGCGTCGACCAGGTGAGCGTGAAGGCGAAGACGGCCGAGAACATGGGGCCGGTCGGGCGCGGCGAGGCGATCGAGGCACGGGCCGTGTGCCTGCTGGTCAGGGCCTGACCCAGGAGGGCTGTCCGACCGAGCCTGCCCGTCCCGAGCCTGCCCGTCTCCAGCCTGCCGTCTCCAGCCTGCTTACTCCGAGCCCGCGCATTTCGAGCCAGTCGAACGGCCCGGTCAGCCCCGGGCCTTTTGAAGGTCGGCCTCGGCACATCGCCTGAATCCGGTTCAGGGCGCTTTCTTCAACCGAATGTGCGCCATCAGCCCGCCGTCGGGCGCGTTCTGCAGCTCGAAGCTGCCGCCCATGCGCTGCACCGCCTTGTCGACGATCGCCAGGCCGAGGCCGGCGCCGGTGGCCGCGGTGCGGGCGGCATCGCCGCGAAAGAACGGGGTCGTCAGCTGCGCCAGCTTCTTCGGGTCGGCGCCCGGGCCGAAGTCGCGCACCGACAGAACGACCCAGAGGCCGGTTCGGGCGTAGGTGATCAACACCCGGGCGATGCCGGTGTCCTTCGAACGGCCGTAGCGGCGGGCGTTCTCGAACAGGTTCTGCAGCACCCGGCCGAGCTCGATGTCGTCGGCCATGACCCGGGTGTCGATCGCGACCCGCGCCGACAGCACGATCTGGCTGGTGTCGCGAAAGGCCGCCATCTCCCGGTCGACGACGCTGCTCAGGTGCACCGGCATCAGGCGGCTTTCCCCCGGCCGGGCGTAATCCATGAACTTGTCGATGATGGCGTCGAGCTGGTCGATGTCCATCGCCATGTTCTGCTTGGCTTCTTCGTCCTGAACGCTCATCTCGGCTTCCAGGCGCAGCCGGGCGAGAGGGGTGCGCAGGTCGTGGGAGATGCCGGCCAGCATCACCGCCCGGTCGTTCTCGACCTTCGCCAGCTCGCGCGCCATCCGGTTGAAACCGATGTTGACCTGGCGCACCTCGCTCGTCATCGTGTTCTCGTCGAGATGCGAGTCGTATTCGCCTTCCCGGATCCGGCTGGCGGCGAACGACAGCTCCTTGAGCGGCTGGTTGATGAGCCGGGCGATCGCGACCGAGCCGAGCACCGTCGCCAGCAGCGCGATGCTGCCCCAGAGCGTCAGCGTGCTCCAGGACATCGGGCCGACGCTGATCGGGTCGGCCTGCAGCCAGTAGGGGTCGTGCTCGATCGAGAAGCCGATCCACATGCCCGGCGTGCCGTTCAACGAACTGGCGACCAGGGTGTCGGGGCCGAGCTGGGCGATCAGCTCGTGGGCGATCGTCCGCGACGCGCGGTCGGTCTCGTAGGGCTCCCACCGGTCGCCCGGCTCCCGTGGCTTGAGTTTCAGCGACTCCTGGTTGGTCAGGCCCTTGATCAGCGCGACCCGGTTGATGCCGTCGGTCGAGCGCAGGGCAGCCCGCGTCAGCTTGACCAGGCTCGCGATCTGCTGGCCGGATTGCACCGCCCGCGGCTCGCTCTCGAGCGCCCGGAAAGTCGTCGTCCAGGCCGCGACGCCGACCGCCAACAGCAGGGCGATCAGAAAGAAGATGCGCCAGAACAGGCTCAGCGCAACCGTCTGCGGCGGCACCGGCATCGGTGTGACCTCGGTTCCGGGTCGGTCGGCGGCGTCCGGTCAGGGCGCGCAATCCGGCACGAACCCGTAGCCGACGCCCCAGACGGTCTGGATGTAGCGCGGCTGCGCCGGATCAGGCTCGAGCATCTTGCGCAGCCGCGAGATCTGCACGTCCAGGCTGCGGTCGAAGGGCTCGAACTCGCGGCCGCGGGCGAGTTGCGCCAGCTTGTCGCGGGAAAGCGGCTGGCGCGGGTGCCGCACCAGCGCCTTCAGCATCGAGAACTCGCCCGTGGTGAGCGCCATCTGCTCGCCTTCCTTCGACAGCCGCCGCAGCGCCAGATCGAACTCGAACGGGCCGAAGCTGACCGTCTGGGCGTCGAGCGCCGGGGCGCCGGGCGCCTCGAGCGTCGGCCGGCGGCGCAGCACGGCATGGATGCGTGCCAGCAGCTCG
>CAXTDH010000425.1:0-3760 GCA_964242405.1 uncultured Rhizobacter sp.
CGCCGTCTACGCGACGATCGAGGCGGTCGAGACCTTCGTCGACCATCACTACGCGGCTCAGCTGGACATGATCGATGCGTGCCTGCATCAGCGCCCGGTCGTCGGCGGCGGTGCCAATGCCGGTACCGATGCCGATGCCAAAGCCAGTACCAGTGCCGTCAAGGCCGCCACGCCCGACATCGACCCCGAAACCCGATCCGCCCTGCTGTCGGTCCGCGCACTCCTCGAACAATGCCGGCTCGACGAAGTCGCTCATCGAGACGACGCCGGCGCCCGCTGGGATGGCCGCGCCAACGGCCCGCTGGCCGCCTGGCGCTCCCTCGTCGCCCATGGCTCCAGCGCCGCCGTCCGTCTCTGCCGCCACGTCTGAACCGCGCGAACCACCCGCGACATCCTGATGCTCGATCACCTTCTGCGCGGCGCGGCTCTCCTCACCACGGCCTGGCTCTTCGGCGGCATGCTGCTCTTCGCGGCCGGTTTCGCCGCCTTCCTGTTCAAGGTGCTGCCCGTAGCCGAAGCTCGCGCACTCATCCGCAAGGCCTTTCCGCCGTTCTACTTCTTCGTGCTGGGCTCTGCGGCGGTGGCGACGCTGTTGTCGTTGCCCGTCGACCGTGTCGGCGCGGCCATCCTGGCGCTCATCGCCCTGACCACGGTGCCGGCCCGGCAGGTGCTGATGCCGGCCATCAACGCCGCCACCGATCAAGGTCAGCGGCAACGCTTCGTCCGGCTCCACGGTCTGTCGGTGGTGGTGACGTTGGCGCACATCGCCGCCGCTGCCGCCGTGCTGGTGCGCCTGGCGGGCTGACGACCGCCGGTCCAGCAGCTTCTGCTCGGCACTGCACCGTGCGAGGACGCATCAAGCGACGACAGGCCGAAGCGACCGCTTCTGCACACCCCGCTCCGACCGCCGACAAGCAGGACATCGTCTGTCCGCTCTGCAGTCGCCCCATCCCGCCGTCGCAGCGAGACGCCCACCACCTCGTGCCCAAATCGCGGGGCGGCGTGCACACGGCGTGGCTGCACCGTATCTGCCACCGCCAGGTCCACGCGCTTTTCAGCGAGGTCGAGCTCGAACGCGATTACCACGATGTCGACGCCCTGCGACAACATCCCGAGATGGCGCGCTTCCTGACCTGGGTGCGGCGCCGGCCGGACGGCTTCTTCGAGCGCACCCGCAAGAGCAGTCGAATCCGCCGCCGTTGACGGGCATCTTTCGCTTCCTTTTTATTAAGTTCTCGTTCGCCGGCAACAATCGAATCAGGGCTCTCATGTACCTCCCACCCGAGCAACGGCGATCCGGTCTCCCGCCCCGAAACCCTGGGCGACCTCGACGTGAACTGACGAAGCGTGAAGAGACGGTGCTGGTCTGGCTGGTGAGTTTTGTCGCTGTCCTGCTCGTGCTCGCGCCTATCGGTGGCGGTACGTTGCTGCAAGCGCTGTGGTATCTGATACGCCACTGACCGGCCGGGCTGAGCCGACGGATGATGGGTAGTTGCCCACTCCCCTGTTTGAGGGGGCACGAGTTGCAGCGCGGGAACGATTGTTGCCATACTGCAACGCGGCTCGAGCGCGCCGCTGCCGTTGACCTGTTCGACGCAGCTTGCCCGGTCGCGCATTGAACGGTGTTGACCCTGCCGCTGCCCATCTACAGCGGATTGCCACACGAAGGGCATGCGGTGGCCCCGCGTTGACCACGAACCGAGCCACCGACCAGGGGTGAGAATATCGAGCAGGCAGCCGATAGACGACGTGTTCGGGATGCCGCTTTCTCCAGACAGCCATCTCCTCGGTGGCGCACCGCTCGACCGATGCTGAAACCGCTGCGCACCTTCGCCCGTATTGCCGCCCGCGACCACCGCCCCCTGCACAAGCCGCTGTCGACTGCCGACGCGCATCTTCTTGCTGCAGAAGCCTGGCTGTGCCGTGCCCACGACGCCTCGAGCGACGGCGGCGTCAGCTACGGCTACACGGCACGCGGCGGCTGGGGCCCGTCGTACCCCGAGACGTCCGGCTACATCGCCTCGACGTTCTTTCGCCTGGGGCGCCTGCGCCATTCGTCGTTCGATGAGCGCGCGCGCCGCATCGTCACCTGGCTGCTGTCGGTGCAGAACGCCGACGGCTCGATCGCCAACCCCCGCTACGGCCCGGAGGGCATCGTTTTCGACACCGGCCAGGTGCTGTTCGGCCTGGTCAGCGGCTACGAGGCCACAGGTGATGCGGCCTTGCTCGAAGGCGCCCGCAAGGCCGCAGCCTGGCTCGTCGACATCGCCGATGCCGACCTGCGCTGGACGCGCAACGAGCACCTCGGCACGCCGCATGTCTACAACACGCGCACGGCCTGGGCGCTGCTGCGCTTCGACGCGATCGAGCACGACGAGCGCCGCGTGGCGGTGGCCCGCGGCAACCTCGACTGGGCGCTTGCGGCGCAACAGCCCTCCGGCTACTTCGAGCACTGCGCGTTTCGCCCGGGCCAGCTGCCCTACACCCACACCATCGCCTACACGGCTCGGGGCCTGCTCGAGTCGGGGCTGTTGCTCGCGGACGCGCGCTATCTCGATGCCGCAACCCGCTGCGCCGATGCGACGCTGGGCTTCTTGCGCGATGACGGCTTTCTGCCGTCGATGATCAGCCTGCAAGGCCAGGCCGCAGCGACCAGTTGCTGCCTGACCGGCAACTGCCAGTTCGCCATCGTCTGGTTGCGACTGCAGGGCGCCCGGCCGCGGCCCGGCTACGCCAATGCGGCCGAGCGGGCCCTTCGCTACGTGATGGCCACCCAGGATCTGACGACCGACGACGCCGACATCCACGGCGGCATCAAGGGCTCGCATCCGGTGTGGGGCCGTTATGCACCGCTCTCGTTCCCGAATTGGGCGACGAAGTTCTTCGTCGACGCCATGCACCTGCGCCAGGAACTGTCGGCATGAGCCCGCTCGGCCAGGCCAGCCGAAGGCCGAAAGCCGAACCCGTGAGCCCGCGCGTTCGAATCCTCAACGGCCGCTTCGATCCGCTGACACTCGACGAAACCGTCGCTGCGATCTTCGACACCATCGCCGCCAACAAGCGCGGCTGGCTGTGCACCGTCAACGTCGCGACGCTGATGGCGATGCGCAAAGACGCGGCTTTGCAATCGTTCGTCGACAACGCCGCCATCATCGTCGCCGACGGCCAACCGCTGGTTTGGTGCGCGCCCCTGTTCGACGCCCGGCTGCCCGAGCGGGTCACCGGCATCGACCTCATCGAGCCCTTGTGTGCCCGGGCGGCGGCCACCGACCGAGGTGTCTACCTGTTCGGCAGCACGCCCGAGCTGCTGGGCCGCGCGTTGCACTCGCTGCGCCAGCGCCACCCGATGCTGCGAATCGACGGCGCCGACGGTTACTACAACGACGCGGCGGAGGGCGAACGCGTAGCCGCCGTCGCCAGGAGCGGCGCCAGCATCCTGCTCGTCGGCATGGGCAGCCCGCGCCAGGAAACCTTCATCGCCCGCAATTGGGACCGTTTGGGCGTCAACATGGCGATCGGCGTCGGCGGCAGCTTCGACGTGGTCGCTCGCGCCCGCTACCGTGCCCACCCTTTTCTGCGCCAGGCAGGGCTCGAATGGCTGGTGCGGATGCTGCAGGAGCCGCGCCGGCTGATGCCGCGCTATGCCGATGCGAACTCCCGCTTCTGCCTGCTGATCGCCGGCGCGGTGCTCGACCGGGTGACGGGCCGGGCAGCGCGGAGGCGCGCCTGATGCGGCGGCCCCTGAAGCTGGGTTGCGTGA
>CAXTDH010000426.1:0-3747 GCA_964242405.1 uncultured Rhizobacter sp.
CCCAGCCTATCTGGAAGTCGTGCTCCGGGCGCTGTCCCTGTGGGACAAGAAGGACAGCAAGATCGCCAGCCTCTCCGGCGGCATGAAGCGCCGGGTGATGATCGCCAAGGCGCTCGCCCACGAGCCGCGCCTGCTGTTCCTCGACGAGCCGACCGCGGGCGTCGACGTCGCCCTGCGCAAGGACATGTGGGCGCTGGTGCGCGAGCTGCGCCAGTCGGGCGTCACCATCGTGCTGACCACGCACTACATCGAGGAGGCCGAGGACATGGCCGACCGGGTCGGCGTCATCAGCCACGGCCGGCTCATCCTGGTCGAGGACAAGGTCACGCTGATGAAGAAGCTCGGCAAGAAGCAGCTGAGCCTGCAACTGCAGACGCCGATCGCCGCGATCCCGGCGTCGCTCGCGAACCATCACCTGACCTTGAGCGCCGATGGCTCCGAGATGCTCTACGTCTACGATCCGCGCGGCTCAGAGCGGGCGGTGGCCTCGCTGCTCGACGACCTGCAGGACGCCGGCATCCGGCTCCACGACCTGCACACCAAGCAGAGTACGCTCGAGGACATCTTCGTCGACCTGGTGAGCGATCGACCCGCCACGACTGCAGCTGCGGAAAGCCACGAGTGAACCTGCACGCGATCCGCGCGATCTACGCCTTCGAGATGGCGCGCACCTGGCGCACCGTGACGCAGAGCATCATCTCGCCGGTGCTGTCGACGGCGCTCTACTTCATCGTCTTCGGCTCGGCCATCGGCTCGCGCATCCAGGAAGTCGGCGGCATCGGTTACGGCACCTTCATCGTGCCGGGGTTGATCATGCTGTCGGTGCTGACGCAGAGCATTTCGAACGCGTCCTTCGGCATCTACTTTCCGAAGTTCACCGGGACGATCTATGAGCTGCTGTCGGCGCCGATCTCGAATCTCGAGATCGTGTTCAGCTACGTCAGCGCCGCGGCGACGAAGTCGGTGCTGGTGAGCCTGATCATTCTCGCGACGGCCAGCTTCTTCGTGCCGATCCACGTCGCCCATCCGGTCTGGATGCTGCTTTTTCTGGTGTTGACGGCCGCCACCTTCAGCCTGTTCGGTTTCATCATCGGCATCTGGGCGGACGGCTTCGAGAAGCTGCAGCTCATTCCGCTGCTGATCGTCATGCCGCTGACCTTTCTCGGCGGGCCGTTCTACTCGGTCAGCATGCTGCCGCCGGTCTGGCAGAAGCTCTCGATGCTCAACCCGTCGGTCTATTTGATCAGCGGCTTTCGCTGGAGCTTCTTCGACACCTCGGAGATGCACGTGGCGCTCAGCTTTTCGATGACGCTCGTGTTCTTCGTGCTCGCGGCCGCGGTGGCGATCTGGATCATGAAAACGGGGTGGCGGCTGAAGAACTGACTCGCTGCGCGGGCCTCACCTCGGTAGGCGCGGCCTCCGCCACTCAACTTCCATCAACTCCGATAGTCAGCGTTGATCTTGACGTACTCGTAGCTGAGGTCGCAGGTCCAGACGGTGGTGCTCGCCGCACCCCGGTGCAGGTCGATCCGCACCGTGATCTCGCTTTGCTTCATCACCCGCTGGCCGTCCTCTTCCCGGTAGCTCGGCAGCCGACCCCCGGCCGCGACCACCGGCACGTCGTCGAGGAACAAGTCGATCTTCGTCTGGTCAAGGTCGGCGATGCCGGCGTAGCCGACCGCCGCCAAGATCCGCCCCAGATTCGGGTCGCTGGCGAAAAACGCCGTTTTGACCAACGGCGAATGAGCGATCGCGTAGGCGGCCTGCTTGCAATCGTCCTCGCTCCGCCCGCCTTCGATCTCGACCGTGATGAACTTGGTCGCGCCTTCGCCGTCGCGGACGATCGCCTGGGCGAGCTGTCGGGAGACGGCGATCACCGCGTCGCAGAGCGCGGCACCGTCGGGTGAATCGAGCGAGGTGATCGGCGCATGCGTGGCCTGGTGGGTCGCGATCAGGACGAAGGAGTCGTTGGTCGAGGTATCACCGTCGATCGTGATGCGGTTGAAGGATGCAGCCGCGGCGCGTTTGACCAGTTCTTCGATGAGCCCGGGCGCGATCACCGCGTCGGTCGCGACGAAGCCCAGCATGGTCGCCATGTTCGGTCGAATCATGCCGGCGCCCTTGCTGATGCCGGTGACGGTGACGGTCTGCCCGCCGATCTGCAGCTGTCGCGAGGCGGCCTTTGCGAGCGTGTCGGTCGTCATGATCGCCTCGGCCGCCTGGCACCAGTGGTCGGCGGCGCAGTCGGCGAGCGCTGCGGGCAGGCCAGCCTCGATCCGGTCGTTCGGCAGCGTTTCCATGATGACGCCGGTCGAGAACGGCAGCACCTGCTCGGGTGTCAGTCCCAGGCGCCCGGCGAGCGCCTTGCAAGTCGACAAAGCACGCGCCAGGCCATCTTCGCCGGTGCCGGCGTTGGCATTGCCGGTGTTGATGAGGATCGCCCGCGGCGCCGCGCCGCTGGCCAGATGCGCGCGGCAGAGCTGCACCGGGGCGGCGCAGAAGCGGTTCTGTGTGAAGACGCCCGCGACCGACGACCCCTCGGCGAGTGTCACCACCGTCAGGTCACGCCGGTTGGCTTTGCGGATGCCCGCCATCGCGATGCCGAGCTCGACGCCGGCGACGGGGTGGATGGAACGAGGGTCAGGCGGCGCGAGGTTGACGGGCATGGTGGATGGGCGTCAGGAGGAGGTGGGCATCGACATCACGCCAATCGGCCGTGGCACTGCTTGTATTTCTTGCCGCTGCCGCACGGGCACGGGTCGTTGCGGCCGACCTTCGGCACCTCGGCGGCGAGCACCGCCAGGTCGGTCTCGCCTTCGGCCTCTTGCGACACGCTGCCGTCCTCGTTCGGATGGGTGTAGGTGACATTGCTGATCCGCTCGGCGCGCTCTTCCATCGCGACGGCCGCCTGCGCCACCTCTTCCTGCGACTGCACCCGCACCGTCATCAGCACCCGAGTCACGTCCAGCTTGACGACATCGAGCAGCTGCGAGAACAGCTCGAAGGCCTCGCGCTTGTATTCCTGCTTCGGGTTCTTCTGCGCATAGCCGCGCAGGTGAATGCCCTGGCGCAGGTAGTCGAGCGCGGCCAGGTGCTCGCGCCAGTGCGAATCGATCGACTGCAGCAGGATCATCCGCATGAACGGGTCGAACTGCTCGAGGCCGACCTTGGCGATCTTCGCGTCGAAGGCCCGGCTGGCAGCGACGACCACCTTCTCGACGATGTCCTCGTCGGTGATCGAGGCGCTGCTCTGCACCTCCGCCGCCAGTGGCAGGTCGAGCTGCCACTCGTCGCGCAGCGTCGTTTCGAGCTCGGGCAGGTTCCACTGCTCCTCGACGCTGTCGGCCGGCACGTAGGTGCGCACGACGTCGGTCATCGCGCTCTCGCGCAACGCCGCGATCTGCCCGGATAAGCTCTGCGCCTCGAGGATGTCGTTGCGCTGCTGGTAGATCACCTTGCGCTGGTCGTTGGCGACGTCGTCGTACTCGAGCAGCTGCTTTCTCACATCGAAATTGCGCGCCTCGACCTTGCGCTGCGCCGACTCGATGCTGCGGCTGACGATGCCCGCTTCGATCGCCTCGCCGTCCGGCATCTTCAGCCGCTCCATGATGGCGCGCACCCGGTCGCCGGCGAAGATCCGCATCAAAGGGTCGTCTAGCGACAGGTAGACGCGCGACGAGCCCGGCTCGCCCTGCCGGCCCAAGCGGCAGCGCAGCTGGTTGTCGATCCGCCGCGATTCGTCACGCC
>CAXTDH010000427.1:0-3744 GCA_964242405.1 uncultured Rhizobacter sp.
GTTCTTCAGCTTGATGTCGCTCGGCTTGTTGATGCCCAGGCCGAGCGCGCCCTTGTCGGTGTGTTCGCAAAGGTAGATCACCGTGCCGTCGAAGGTTTCGCCAACCTTGCCCGGCATGGCGATCAGGAACTGGTTGGTGAAGTCGACGGCTGCGTTCGGCATGGACGCGATTTTAATTCCTGCGTCAAACTCCAGCGGATGGAACGTTCATTGAAATCGGCGCTGGTCTGGTTCCGGCGCGACCTTCGCGTCGCCGACCAGGCCGCGCTCTACCACGCCTTGCGGGCGGCAAAGGCGGTGTACGCCGTCTTCGTCTTCGACACCGACATCCTCGACCCGCTGCCGCGCCGCGACCGGCGCGTCGAGTACATCCTCGCGAGCCTCGTCGACATGGACCGGCAACTCGCCGCGCTCGGAAACGAGCACCGGCACCCGGGCGTGCGGCTGCTGGTGCGCCACGGCCGTTCGCCGGGCGAGATCGCGGCCCTCGCCCGTGGGCTCGGCGTGCAGGCGGTCTACGCCAGCCACGACGACGAGCCCTACGCCCTGCAGCGCGACGAGGAAACCCGTCGTTTGCTGGCGGACGCCGGCATCGCCCTGCACACCTCGAAGGACCATGTCGTCTTCGAGCGCAGCGAGGTGCTGACCCAGGCCGGCAAGCCCTATACCGTCTTCACGCCCTACAAGACGGCCTGGCTGAAGAAGGCCGAGGACCCGTTCTTCGTCAAGGCCTACCCGGTCGAACGATATGCCGACGCACTCGCCGCGCCGCCGGAGGGCATCGGATCGCAGATGCCGACGCTCGCCGACATCGGCTTCGAGCCGACCAACCTGGCCGAGCTGCCGATTCCGACCGGCCCGAGCGGCGCCGACGCGGCGCTCGCCGAGTTCCTCGCGCGGCGGATCGATGTCTACGACGAAGCCCGCAACTTCCCGGCCGAACCCGGGGTGAGCGGCCTGTCGGTGCACCTGCGCTTCGGCACGCTCTCGGTGCGTGCAGCGGCGCGTAAGGCGATGGCGCGGATGAAGGCCGATCCCGACCATCGCGGCGCGGCCGTGTGGCTGTCCGAACTCGTCTGGCGCGACTTCTACCACCAGCTGCTGCACCACTTCCCGCACATCGTCGGCCACAGCTTCAAGCCGGCCTACGACCGGATCCGCTTCGCCGAAGGCCCGCAGGCCGATGCCCGCTTCGAGGCCTGGTGCAACGGCCGCACCGACTACCCGCTGATCGATGCGGCGATGGTGCAGCTCAACACCACCGGCTTCATGCACAACCGGATGCGGATGGTGACCGCGAGCTTCCTCTGCAAGGATCTCGGCATCGACTGGCGCCGTGGCGAAGCGGAATTCGCGCTCAAGCTCAACGACTACGACCTGGCGTCGAACAACGGCGGCTGGCAGTGGGCAGCATCGAGCGGCTGCGACGCCCAGCCGTATTTCCGCATCTTCAACCCGATCAGCCAAAGCCGGAAGTTCGATGCCGAGGGCGGCTACATCCGGCGCTGGCTGCCGGTGCTCGAACGCCTGCCCGACACGCTCATCCACGCGCCGTGGGAGGCCCCGGCCACAGCGCTCGCGGACGCCGGGATCGAGCTGGGCCGAGACTACCCGGCGCCGATCGTCCGCCACGAAGACGCACGCGTCGAGACGCTGGCGCGCTACTCGGTCGTCAAGGGAGACGCCTGAGCGGCTGCCGGAGCCTCGGCTATGCTGCGACCGCGTGGCGGCTGTAGCGCGCCACCAGCGACAGCAGGTCCTCCTCGGCGTAGGGCTTGCCGAGGTAGTGGTCGACGCCCAGTTCGGCCGCATGGTCGCGGTGCTTCTGGGCGATCCGCGAGGTGATCATGATGACCGGCAGGTCGCGCAGCCGGGCGTCGGCGCGCAGGTTGCGCACCAGATCGAAGCCGTCCATGCGCGGCATTTCGATGTCCGACAGCACGATCTGCGGCACTTCCTCGGCGAGCCGCTCGAGCGCGTCCAGCCCGTCCTTGGCGAGGACGACCCGGTAGCCTTCGCGCACCAGCAGGCGCTGCGTCACCCGGCGCACCGTGAGCGAATCGTCTACCACCATGACGAGCGGCAGCAGCGGCGCCTCGGAACGGCCTGAACGCGGCTGCGCGTCGCCCCCGCCCTCCTCCGCTTCGCCGCCTCGAAGCGCCGCGGTGATCGCCGCGAAGTTGGCCGCCTGGGTCGCTGCATGGGCCGTCTCGCCGTAGAGCGTCGCGAGCGCCACCGGGTTGTAGATCAGCGTCACCGAGCCGGAAGCGAGCAGCGTCACCCCCGCGAGCCCCGGCATGCGCGAGAGCTGCGGCCCGAGGTTCTTGACCACGACCTCCTGGTTGCCCAGCACTTCGTCGACATGCAGCGCGATGCGCTGCTGGGCGCTGCGGATCACGACCACCATCCGGGTGCGCGCCGGGTTGAGTGCCGGCCGCGGCGACGTCTGCAGCAAGGCGCCCAGCCAGTAGAACGGCAGCGACGCCTCGGCGACGCGCAGGCTGCCGTCGACATAGGCAGCGTCGACGGTATCGGCGGCGAGCCGCTGAACCGCGTCGACCAGCGTCGACGGCACCGCCACCTGGAGCGCGCCGCAGCGCAGCATCACCACCTGGGTAACGGCCGTCGTCAGCGGCAGGATCAGCCGAAACGAGGTGCCGTGGCCGGCGCTCGTGGCCGTCTCGATGCGGCCGCCCATGGCGTTGACCTCGGAGCGGACGACGTCCATGCCGACGCCGCGCCCGGCGAGTTCGGTGACGCCTTCGGCGGTGGTGAAGCCGGGCAGGAAGATCAGGTTTGCGAGGTCGGCGTCGCTCGGCTGCGCGTCGGCGGCGAGCAGGCCCAGGGCAAGACCGCGGGTACGGATCCGGGCCAGATTCAAACCCGCGCCGTCGTCACGAAACTCGACGCCGACCTCGTTGCCTTCCTGGGTCAGCACGACCGTCACCGAGCCGGTCGCGTCCTTGCCGGCGGCCGTGCGCACGGAAGGCGCTTCGATGCCGTGGGTGACGCTGTTGCGCAGCAGGTGCTCGAAGGCGCCGGTCATCCGGTCGAGAACACCGCGGTCGACCTCGACGCCGCCGCCGACGATGTCGAGCCGCACCGACTTGCCCGTCTCCTTGGCCGCCTGCCGGATCACCCGGTAGAGCCGGTCGGAGAGGCCCTCGAACTCGACCATCCGGGTGCGCAGCAGGTCGTCCTGCAGGTCACGCGTCAGGCGCGATTGGGCGACCAGTTCGTCCTCGGTGCTTTCGAGCGCCCGCTGCACCGTGCGCTGCACGGTGGCGACGTCGTTGACCGACTCGGCCATCATCCGCGTCAGTTCCTGGAAGCGGGTAAAACGGTCGAACTCGAGCGGGTCGAAGGCTTCGTCAGCGGCCTTGGCGGCTTCCATCCGCGAGTTCATCTGCAGCTCGCCATGGAACTCGAGGTCACGCAGTTGCGCCCGCATCCGGTCGAGGTTTTCGGTCAGGTCGGCGAGCGAGTGCTTGATCTGCGCGACGCCCGATTCGATGCGCGAGCGGGTGATGCTGACCTCGCCCGCCTGGTTGACCAGCCGGTCGAGCACGGGTGCCCGGACACGGACCGACGACTGCGTGCCCGTCGCCGGCTCGGCGGCCCGCGGCCTGCTCGCGGTGCCGGTGGCGAAGCGTGACCAGTCGATCGGCGGGGTGTCGTCGGTGGGCGGTGGCCGCGCCGTGTCGGCGGTAGGCTGCGCGGCGGTGTCGGTGTCGGTGTGGGTGC
>CAXTDH010000428.1:0-3736 GCA_964242405.1 uncultured Rhizobacter sp.
GGCTCGTACCAGCGCAAAGGCGGCGATCTTCGACGCCAGCGCGCCCACCTCTTCCAGCCGCAGCGTCTCGGTCACGTCCTGGCCGCCCATCAGCACCTGGGCGCCGGTGAAGTGCAGCTCGATGTTCGTCGCCAACTGGGCGAGTCGGTGTTCGTCGTCGGCGCGGACGCTCGCCCGCATCGCCGCCAGCGCCGTCGCCCGGTAGACGGCGCCCGAATCGAGGAAGTGGTAGCCGAGCGCCTGGGCGATCGCACTCGCGAGCGTGCCCTTGCCGGAGGCGGTCGGGCCGTCGACGGTGATGATCGGCACATCCTGCGGGCGGGCCGTCGCGAGGCTGAAGAAGGTCTCGAAGTAGTCGGGATAGGTCTTGCCCACGCAGCGCGGGTCGCGGATGCGGACCGGCCGCCCACCGAACGCCACGAGCGAGAAGCACATGGCGATGCGGTGGTCGTCATAGGTCGCGATGTCGGCCGCCTGCCAGGCGGTCGGCGCCTCGATCTCGATCCAGTCGAGGCCGGATGCGACGCGTGCGCCGAGCTTGCCGAGCTCGCTGGCCATCGCGGCGATACGGTCGGTTTCCTTGACCCTCCAGCTGGCGATGCCGGTCAGGCGGGTCGTGCCGGTGGCGTAGAGCGCCATCACGGCGAGCGTCATCGCGGCGTCGGGGATCGACTGGCAATCGAGCGTGATCGCCCTCAAAGGCCAGGCTCCGCGCGACACCTCGACCCAATCGTCGCCGAGCGTCGCAATCGCGCCCATTCGCTCGGCCGCCGCGACGAAGGCCAGGTCGCCCTGGATCGATCGCCTGCCCATGCCCTCGATCCGGAGGGGTGCATCCGGGCTCGCGGCAATCGCGCCCATCGCGACGAAATAGGAAGCGGACGACGCATCGCCTTCGACCGCGAAGGTTCCCGGCGACATCAACCGACTTCCTCGCGGGATGGTGAACCGCGCCCAGTCGTCGTTGTGCACCGTGACGCCGAAGCGCGCCAGCAGCTCGAGCGTCATCGCGATGTAGGGCCGTGAGATGAGCTGCCCGACCACCTCCACCACCACCTCGCGCTCACCGGCGACGAGGCTGAGCGCCTGCAACAAGCCGGTCAGGAACTGGCTGGACACATCGCCCCGGACGCGGATCGGTTCGTCGAGCCGCAGCGTGTGGACCGCGCCGTCGCCGAGCCGAAGCGGGGGGTAGCCCTCCTGCCCGGTGCAGTCGACGATGCAGCCGAGCGGTCGCAGCGCGTCGATCAGGTCGGCGATCGGCCGCTCGTGCATGCGCGCCACGCCGCGGACGACGAAGCGGCCGCCCTGGGTGGTGGCGAGCAGCGCGAGCGCCGCGGTCAGCGACCGGGTGGCGGTTCCGGAGTTGCCGAGGAAGAGGTCGGCCTCGAGCCGAGGCAAGCGGCCGCCGATACCGTCGATGCGGACGCTCGGCCCACCCGATCCCCGGTCAGCCGATCCAGGGCCCACCGCTTCCACGCCGCAACCGATCGCGCGCAGTGCATCCAGCATGACAGCGGTGTCGTCGGACCGCAGCAGGCCGCGCAGCGTCGTCGTGCCGTCGCAGAGGCCGGCGAGCAGCAACACCCGGTTCGACACGCTTTTCGAGCCGGGCAGGCGCACCTGTCCGGCGGCAGATCGCAGTGGCGGAATGTCGATGAATCGGGTGCTGAACATTCGGGTAGCGCCGACCTAGCGCGTCTGCGGCGGCTTGGAGCCGCTCATCTGCCAGCCGGCACGGGCGTCGGAGGCGCTGCGGACCAGGTCTTCGAGCGCCTCCGCGTTACCCGAGCGTATCGCCAATTCGATCGCGTCGAGCGCGTTGCGCATCAGGGCGCTCTGCTTCAACACTTCCTCCCGGTTCGACATCAGGATGTCGCGCCAGACGGCCGGGTCACTGGCGGCGATGCGGGTGAAATCGCGGAACCCCGGGCCGGCGAGCGACAGATAGTCCCGACCCGCCGGCTGCCGCGATACCGAATTGAAGTACGCGTAGGCGAGCAGATGCGGCAGGTGGCTGACCGCGGCAAAGGCGGCGTCATGGTTCTCCGGCGTCATCCGCAGCACCTGCGCGCCGATCGCCGACCAGATGTCGGTGGCCTTCTGCAGCAAGTCAGGGGGCGTTTGCGGAAGCGGTGTCAGGATCACCTGCCGGCCGTTGTAGAGCGAGGCGTCGGCATGGGCGATGCCGGCCGATTCCTTGCCGGCGATCGGGTGCGCGGGCACGAAGGAGGTGATGCTTTCCTTCAGCACCCGGCGAGCGGCGTCGACCACATCGCGCTTGGTCGAGCCGACGTCCATGATCAGCATGCCCGGCTCGATCAGGTGGCGGATGGTGCGGAAGGTGAGCTCGGTCGCCGCCACCGGCACCGCGATCAGCACGATGTCGGAACCAGAGACAGCCAGCAACGCCGATTCGGCAGAGGTGTCGATGATGCCGAGCTTCTTCGCCCGTTCGGTCGTCGAGGGCGATTTGCTGTAGCCGATCACCCGCTTGACCAGCCCGCCGCGCTTGCAGGCGAGCGCGAACGAGCCGCCCATCAGGCCGCAGCCGATCACCCCCAGTTGGTTGAACATCGTGGTTGCGTCTCGCGGCGTTCGGCTGCTTCGATTCGGTGGGCCGGTCGAGGCACCGTCAGTGCACGTCGATCGGATAGGTGCCGAGCAGCTTGAAGAAGGCGCAGGCCGCGCGCAGCTCGGTCAGCGCCGCGGTGACTTCCGGTTGCTCCGGGTGGCCTTGCAGGTCGATGTAGAAGTAGTACTCCCACTGGCCGGAACGCGCCGGCCGCGACTCGAAGCGCGTCATCGAGACGCCGTGGGCCTTCAGCGGCACCAGCATGTCGTGCACCGCGCCGGGGCGGTTGGTGACCGAGACGACGAGGCTCGTGCAGTCGTGGCCGGTGGCCTTCGGCGGCGGGTGCTGGTGCGGATGGGCGACGACGGCGAACCGGGTGCGGTTGTGGGCGTCGTCCTGGATCGCCGGAGCGACGTGGTGCAGGCCGAACTCGCTCCCGGCCCGGCTGCTGGCGATGGCCGCGATGCGCGAGTCGCCGGCCGCCAGCCGCGCCCCTTCGGCATTGCTCGACACCGGCCGCCGCTCCACGTCCGGCAGGTGATGGCTCAGCCAGCCGTGACACTGGGCAAGGCCTTGCGGATGGGCCGCCACCACCTCGATGCCGGCGAGCGAATTCTCTCGGCGCAACAGGTTGTGGCGCACGTAGAGGCTGGTCTCGCCGATGATGAAGAGAGGCGTTGTCAGGAAGAGGTCGAGCGACCGGGTGACGACGCCCTCGCTCGAGTTTTCGACCGGCACCACGCCGAAGTCGGCAGCGCCGGCGCTGGTCGCGTGGAACACCTCGTCGAAGTTTGCGCACGGCACCTTGACGATCGACGAGCCGAAGAAGCCGAGCGCCGCCTCTTCGCTGAAGGTGCCCGAGGGCCCGAGGTAGGCCACGCGGGTCGGCGTCTCCAGGGCACGGCAGGCCGACATGATCTCTCGCCAGATCGGCGCAATGCTGGCTGAGGCGAGCGGCCCGGCGTTGGCGGCCTTGAGTCCGTCGATGACCTGCGCTTCGCGCTCCGGGCGGAAGGCGACCGAGCCTTCACGCTTCTTGACTTCGCCGACCTGGCGTGCCAGCGCCGCACGTTGATTCAGCAGCGCGAGCAGTTCTCGGTCGAGGCTGTCGATCCGGCTGCGATACGCGCGCAGCTCGGTGTCGTCATCGGCGCTATTCCC
>CAXTDH010000429.1:0-3728 GCA_964242405.1 uncultured Rhizobacter sp.
CCGAGCAGGAAGTCCTCGGGCACCGGGATCTTCTTCAGGCCCGCGCCGTCGAGGTCGCGCAGGTTCTTCGCGGTGATCCGCTTGTCCTTCGTGACGACCGTCTTCCCCGCCTTGTCGACGATGTCGAAACGCGCGATCTCGCCCTTCATGCGGTCGGCGACGAAGTCCATCTGCGCGCCGCCGTTGGCTTCCTTGCCGAGCAGGTGGAACGTGTCGAACACGAAGAAGTGCTCGAGGATCTGCTCGGACGTCATGCCGATCGCCTTCAGCAGGATCGTGACCGGCATCTTGCGGCGGCGGTCGACGCGGAAGAACAGGATGTCCTTCGGGTCGAACTCGAAGTCGAGCCAGGAGCCGCGGTACGGAATGATCCGCGCCGAGAACAGCAGCTTGCCGCTCGAATGGGTCTTGCCCTTGTCGTGCTCGAAGAACACGCCCGGCGAGCGGTGCAGCTGCGAGACGATCACGCGCTCGGTGCCGTTGACGATGAACGAGCCGTAGTCGGTCATGAGCGGCACTTCGCCCATGTAGACCTCCTGCTCCTTGATCTCCTTGACCGTCTTGGCCTGCGCCGACTCACGGTCGTAGATGATCATCTGCAGCTTGGCGCGCACGGCGGCCGCGTAAGTCAGGCCTCGCACCTGGCACTCCCGCGTGTCGAACGCGGGCTTGGCCATGTTGAACTCGATGAACTTCATCTCCACGAAACCGTTGTGGGAGACGATCGGAAACGCCGAGAGGAAGGCGGCCTGCAGGCCTTCGGGCTTGCGCTTTTGCGGCGGTGTATCCTTTTGCAGGAAGGCGACGTACGATTCCTTCTGCATGGTCAGCAGGTACGGAACCTTGAGAACACTCTCGCGTTTGCCGAAGCTCTTGCGGATCCGCTTGCGCTCGGTGTAGCTGTAGGGGGTTTGCTGTTGCGCCATGGGTGTTGCCTACTCCGTCTCAGGACGCGCCACTCGGGCCCGGGTGTCGCATCCGTCAACGACTGTCTTGACGGGCCGTCTTTCGCGAGATGGTTCGCGGGACGACCCGAAGCTTGGTGGTTGGCCACTACCAACCGCTGGCGGACAACCCCGGCGTTGCACCGGAGCCCGACCAAACCCGCCCTCTGCAGTCGGATCAGAGGGCTTTGGAAATCACTTGGAAGAACCGCGTATTGTCCTACACGGCGCTTACAACTGCTCTCGAAGGGTCATCCGTGACAATCCGGACGAACCCGCAAATGAAAAGGCCGGGAGCCGATCGCCGGCGCCCAGCCTCCCTGCGATAAGCCGAATTACTTGATCTCGGCCTTGGCGCCTGCGTCGAGCAGCTTCTTGAGGGCAGCGTCGGCGTCGGCCTTGGCCACCGCTTCCTTGACCGCCTTGGGTGCGCCGTCGACCATGTCCTTGGCTTCCTTCAAGCCCAGGCCGGTCAACTCGCGAACCGCCTTGATGACCTGCACCTTGTTGGCGCCCGCCTCGAGCAGCATGACGTTGAATTCCGTCTGCTCTTCGACCACCGCCGCGGCAGCGCCACCGCCGCCGGCCGCCGGTGCCGACATCGCGGCAGCCGAAACACCGAATTTCGTCTCGATCGCCTTGACCAGCTCGTTCAGGTCCATGACCGACATGCTGTCGAGCGCCGTCAGGAATGCGTCTTTATCGAATGCCATTTTCAATTCCAGTTCAAATGTAGGTTACGAAGATCGGTGGTCGTTCAGGTTGCGGCAGGCGTCGCTTCGGCGGCCGGTGGCGTGTCGCCTTCGGCTGCGACCGGCGTTGCAGCCGGTGCCGCATCCGCTGCCACCGGAGCTGCCGCAACGGCAGGTGCGGCTTCCGTTGCGGCCGCGGCTTCTGCGACCGCAGGTGCTGCGTCTGCCGAGGCCGTGGCGGCTTCAGCAACCGGCGCTGCGCCTGCCTCGGCCGGAGCCGCTTCAGCCGCTGGAGCGGTTTCGGCAGCAGGCGCTGCCTCGGCACGCTGCTCGGCGATGGCGGCCAGCACCCGCGCGATGCGCGAGATCGGTGACTGCATCAGCCCGAGCAACTGCGCGAGCAGCACTTCCTTGCTCGGGATCGAGGCCAGCGACTTGACGCCCTCGGCATCGAGCGCCTTGCCGGCATAGGCGCCACCTTTGACGATCAGCTTGTCGTTGCCCTTGGCGAACTCCGACAACACCTTCGCCGCGGCCACCGCATCTTCGGAAAAACCGTAGATCAATGGGCCGACCATGCGCTCCGAGGCCACCTCGAACGGCGTACCCGCCACCGCACGTCGAGCCAGCGTGTTCTTCAAGACATGAAGGTACACGCCGCTCGAACGCGCCGTTTTGCGCAAACCATCGAGATGAGCCACCGTGAGGCCACGGTATTCAGCCAGCGCCAGCGTCTGTGAACGCGCCACCTGCGCTGTCACATCGGCCACGACCGTCTGTTTCTCGCTCTTGTTGAGACTCAAGGTCACATCCTCACATCAATGCACGCTTCGGAGGTTGCCCCCCTCGACGCACGCTTCGTTTCAGCGACACGACCGATCTGGAACCTTGATTCCGTTTCGGCGGGACGCCATCTGCGCTGACTTTCGGTGCTCCGCTTAGGGAGCGCCGTCGATTAAGCAGCCACGGGGGGCCACGCCAGCGGTCTTGGATGACCCGACCTCGGAGTTGCCTCCGCAGCCGACCCACCAAACTCTGTTCTTTCCTGCATTCGCCGCCATCGGCGAAGGCGCCTTGTCTCTTACTTCCTCCCCGGAGGAGTGGACGAGGGATTTGTCAGGCTGCGGCGGCAGCCGGCGCGTTGATCGACGCCAACTCGACCCTCGCCCCGACGCCCATCGACGACGACACTGCCACCTTGCGCAGATAGATGCCCTTGCTCGACGCCGGCTTCGCCTTATTCAGTGCATCGATCAGCGCGCGCAGGTTGCCGACGAGCTTGTCGTCGTCGAACGAACGACGGCCGATCGTGCCGTGGATGATTCCGGCCTTGTCGACGCGGAACTGCACCTGGCCGGCCTTGGCATTGCGAACCGCCTGGGCAACGTCGGGCGTCACGGTGCCGACCTTCGGGTTCGGCATCAAACCCCGCGGGCCGAGAATCTGGCCGAGCGTACCGACGACGCGCATCGTGTCCGGCGAGGCGATCACCACGTCGAAGTTCAGGTTGCCGGCCTTGACCTGTTCGGCGAGGTCTTCCATGCCGACGATGTCGGCGCCGGCGGCGCGGGCTTCATCGGCACGCGCACCCTGGGCGAACACCGCGACCCGCTTGCTCTTGCCGGTGCCGTTCGGCATCACGACCGCGCCGCGAACCACCTGGTCCGACTTCTTCGCGTCGATGCCGAGCTGCACCGCCACGTCGATCGATTCGTCGAACTTGGCGGTCGCGCATTCCTTCACCAGGCTGAGCGCCGTGTCGAGCGCATAGAGCTTGGTGCTGTCGACCTTGCCGGCCAGCGCCTTCTGGCGTTTGCTGAGCTTTGCCATGTCAGACCACTCCTTCCACGGTGATGCCCATTGACCGGGCGGTGCCGGCGACGGTACGGACAGCCGCGTCGAGGTCGGCGCCGGTCAGGTCCTTGATCTTGGTCTTCGCGATTTCCTCGACCTGCGCACGGGTCAGCTTGCCGACCTTGTCGGTGTGCGGCTTGGCGGAGCCCTTGTCGAGCTTCAGCGCCTTCTTGATGAGCACCGACGCCGGCGGGCTCTTCATCACGAAGGTGAACGACTTGTCGGCGAACGCGGTGAT
>CAXTDH010000430.1:0-3721 GCA_964242405.1 uncultured Rhizobacter sp.
GTTCGGGCAGGCCCAGCTCGGCAGGCCCGAATTTGTGGAGGTGACGGCAAAGCGCAGAACCGCTCGAGCCGCCGGCTCCGGTAACGAGGACGCGGCGTCCGGTGATGTAGGCGGCGATCGAGGTGATGCCGGAATTGGCCTTGACCGCGGTGCGCACGTTGGTCACGAAGGTGGTCGGCGCGAACGCGACCTGTTGTGCCCGGGCGCTGTTGTTGGTGGTCGAGCCGCACTCCATGTCGACCGTGCCGTTCTGAACCAGCGGCACCCGGTTCGCGGAGGTGACGACGGTGTACTCGACCGGCAGCGACGGCATCTTCAGGTTCGCCTTGATCGCCTCGGCGATCTTCAGGCAGACGTCGACGTGGTAGCCGGTGTACTTGCCGTCACCGAGCGTGTAGGCGAGCGGGGCGGACGAATCCCGCGTACCGAGCGAAATCTTGCCCGCGGACTTGATCTTGGCAAGGGTATCGGTGGCGTGCACCGTGCCGCAGACCATCACAGCGGCGAGTGCCAGCGCAAGCTTCTTCATAGTGAATCCCAGAGTTACAAAAAAAAGGCCGAAGCGGAATTGTGGGGCCGGCCGAAGACCCCGATGGAGGGTGCCGCCGTGCAAAGCGGGGGCAATGACCCGAAAGGCTCGTGATCTCGTGATCAGTACTGCCAGAAGATGCGTTGCAACTCCTTCGGGTCGTTGGTGCGGGTGAGCGCGAGCGCCGCCAGGATCTTCGCCTTCTGCGGGTTCAGGTCGTGGGCGACGACCCAGTCGTACTTGTCGTCGGGCTGCTCGGAGTTGCGCAGCACGAAGCCGTCGGGCACACGCGCCGAGCGGACGATCTGCACGCCGTCGGCGCGCAGCTTGCGCAAGGCTCCCACCTCGTAGTCGGGTACCGAGCCGTTGCCGGTGCCGGCGTGGATGATCGCCTTGGCGCCCGCCTTGCCGGCGGCTTCGGCCATCACGGTCCCCATCTCGCCCGAGCCGTAGACGATCGAGACCATCGGCAGCGTCTCGATCTGGTCGATGTCGAATTCGCTCGTCATGCCCTGGCGCTTGATCGGCGCCCGGAACCAGTAGCTCTTGCCTTCGACGACGGAGCCGAGCGCGCCCCATTGGCTGCCGAAGGCGTTGGTCTTGATGTTGATCCGCTTGCTGGAATCGCGGCCCGAGAGGATGTCGTCGTTCATGACGATCAGCGTGCCCTTGCCGCGCGACTCGGGCGCTGCCGCAACGGCCACCGCGTCGTAGAGATTCAACGTGCCATCGGCCGACATCGCCGTGCCCGGCCGCATCGAGCCGACGACGACGATGGGCTTGTCGGTGTGCACGGTCAAGTTCAGGAAATAGGACGTCTCTTCGAGTGTGTCGGTGCCGTGGGTGACGACGATGCCGTCGACCGCCGGGTCCTTGGCGAGCGCCGAGACCCGCTTGGCGAGGGCGATCAGCTTCTCGTTGGTGAAGTTTTCCGAGGCGATCTGGAACACCTGCTCGCCGCGCACGTTGGCCACGTCTGCCAGGTCGGGCAGGCCGGCGAGCAGCTTGTCGACCGGCACCTTGGCGGCCTGGTAAGTCGCGCTGTTGGCGGCACTGGCGCCGGCGCCGGCGATCGTGCCGCCGGTCGCGAGCACGACGACGGTCGCCTTGGGCGCCGTTTGCGCCATTGCGCCGAGGGCGCTGCAGAGCGAAAGCGCGACCAGGGTGCGCATGACATTTTTTCGAACAGGGGCGATCGGCATCGGGTTCTCCTGAAACAGCCGGGTGGGGGAAAAGAGGGAGGGGTCGTGGTCGAGCCGCCGTCGGGCAGCCGCCCGGATGGGCAGCGTCAGTCGAGCGAGGGGCCAGGGGCGAGGTACGAGGGGGCCAGGGACGGGGGACGAGGGATGAGGGCCAGCGTGAGCTCGATCGGTCAATCGCTGCGCACCACCATCGTCTGGATCAGCGTCTCGAGTTGCGGGCTCATCGGCAGGTCGAGGCTGACGCCCGATGGCAGCTTCTGCAGGAACCAGCGCTTGTAGCGGCGCTCGATCTCGCCGTCCTCGGCGAGCCGGTGGAAGGTGTCGTTGACGAGCCGGGTCAGGTCGGGATCGCCCTTGCGGAACATCACGCCGTACGGGTCGTACGACAGGAAGTCACCGACGACCGCGTAATCGGCCTGGGCGTTGTGGCGGGCCAGCAGCCCGTAGAGCAACACGTCGTCGGTCGCGAACGCGTCGACTTTGGCCGCGGCGAGCAGCGCGTACGACGCCTCATGGTCGGGCGCGACGACGAGCGTGATGTCGAGCTGGAACTTGCGCGCCAAGTCGCGCAACGCCTTTTCGTTCGTCGTGCCCGCGGTCACGGCGACGCGCTTGCCCGCGAGCTCGCGGAACGACGCGATGCTCGTGCCGCGCTTGACCATCAGCTTGGTGCCCGAGACGAAGAAGGTCGGCGAGAACGCGACCTCCTTCTGGCGCTCGAGATTGTTGGTGGTCGAGCCGCATTCCAGATCGACCTCGCCGGACGTGACCGCCGGAATGCGCGACGCGGCGCTCACCGGTCGGAAACGGATCGCGAGTTCGCGGCCGACCTCGCTGCCGATCGCCGCGACGAGGGCCCGGCAGAGGTCGATCGTGTAGCCGATCGGCTCGCCAGCCGCCGGCAGATACGAAAACGGGATCGACGACTCACGGTAGCCCAGGGTGACCGCCCCGGTCGCGCGGGCCTTTGCGAGCGTGCCGCTCAACTGCGCCGGTGTAGGCGTCGGCTGCGCGAGGGCGGGCAACGCCAACGCGAGCAGCGCGCTTCCGGCGAAAAGCCAGCCGAGCGCCGCTCGCAGCCCGAGCCGCCCGGGGCGGGGCGCCGATCGCCTCATGCAGCGACCGGCCGCGGCAGCACGTCGGCCGCGTCCAAAAGCCGGGCGTTGGCGTCGGCTTCCACTTCCGGCATCAACTCGCCTTCCCACTTCGCGACCACCGCGGCAGCGATCGAGTTGCCGACTGCGTTGGTCGCCGAACGGCCCATGTCGAGGAAGGTGTCGACGCCGAGAATCAGCAGCAGCCCGGCCTCCGGGATGTTGAACTGGTTGAGCGTCGCGGCGATCACGACCAACGAGGCGCGCGGCACGCCGGCCATGCCCTTCGAGGTCAGCATCAGGATCAACATCATCGTCACCTGGGTGCCGAGCGACAGGTGGATGCCGTAGGCCTGGGCGATGAAGAGCGTCGCGAAGGTGCAGTACATCATCGAGCCGTCGAGGTTGAACGAGTAGCCCATCGGCATGACGAAAGCCGAGATCTTGCGCTTGACGCCGAAGCGGTCGAGCGCGTCGAGGATCTTCGGATAGGCGGCCTCGGAACTCGCGGTCGCGAACGACAGCAGGAACGCCTCCTTGATCAGCACCATCAGCTTGAAGACGCGCGGCCCGAGGAAGACGAAGCCGGCGAAGATCAGCAGCGACCAGAGGAGGATCAGGCCGATGTAGAAGTCGCCCATGAAGACGGCGAACTTGAGCAGGATCTCCAGGCCGTTGGTCGCGACCGTCGCTGCCATGGCGGCCAGCACGGCGAGCGGCGCCAGCTTCATCACATAGCCGGTGATCTTCAGCATCGCGTGCGAGAGCTCGTCGATCACCGCGATCAGCGCCTTGCCGCGCTCGCCGAGCGAGGCGAGCGCGACGCCGAAGAACATCGAGAAGACGACGATCTGCAAAATCTCGTTGTTGGCCATCGCCTCGGCGAACGATTTCGG
>CAXTDH010000431.1:0-3720 GCA_964242405.1 uncultured Rhizobacter sp.
GCGCGCGGGCGATCGGGCGATCGGCCTCGCCGACGGCCGCGAGCGCCGTCAGGCCGCCGAGCGAGGCGCCGACCAGCGCCGGCAGCGACGCCGGGTCGGCGCCGGCGGCGCTCCCCGGTAATTGCCGCAACACGGCGTGCAGGTCGAGCGTGAACGCCTCCAGGCTGTAGTCGCCGTCGGCCGCCCAGCCGCTTTCGCCGTGGCCGCGCAGATCGAGCGAGACGACGTAGCGCCCCGCCACCGTCAGCGCCCGCGCCGCCTCGCTCCAGGAGTTGCGGGTCTGGCCGCCGCCGTGCAGCAGCACGACCGCCGGGTCGGCCGGGTCGCCGCCCACGTCGGCCATCAGCGGCAGGCCGCCATGGCCCTCGAATACCTTGGTTTCCATGTCAGTGCCGCCCGGCGGCCCGAGGGCACCGACGCGCCGCGTCGAGTGGCACCGGACGAAGTGAGTCTGTTGCTCGAAGTGAGTCTGTTGCTCGAAGTGAGCCGCGTGCTCCAAGTGAGCCTGGTGCTCGAAGTGAGCCGGGTGCTTGTTTCATACCGGACCTTTCAGGTGGTGCGGGTGCCGGCACCGGGGTAGTTGCCCCCGCCGAACTCGCGGTCGAGTGCCGCGTGGTCGACGCCGCCGGTGGCGGTGCGCGGAATGCGGTAGACGAAGACGACGGCAGCCGGCTTCTTGTAGGAGGCGATGCGCGACTTGCAGTGCTCGATCAGCTCCGCCTCGACGGCCGCTGCCCCCGGCTTCAGGGCGACGATCGCCTTGACGCTCTGGATCCAGCGTTCGTGCGGCGCGCCGATGACGCCGCAGTCGGCGACCGCGGGGTGCTGGCGCAGGCAACCTTCCACCTCCGCCGGGTAGATGTTCTCGACCCCCGACTTGATCATCTGCGACTTCGGGCCGACAAAGGTGAGCGTGCCGTCGGCTTCGCGGTAGCCGAGGTCGTTGGTGTGGTACCAGCCGTTCCTCTCGCGGTGCGCATTGATCTGCGGCCGCCGCCAGTAGCCGTTCATGACCAGCGGGCTGCGGATCGCGATCTCGCCGGTCTGCCCCGGCGCGACGTCGTAGTCCGCGTCGTCGACCACGCGCAATTGCACCGCCGGCGACGACCGGCCGAAGCGGCTGGCACCGCCGGGGGCGTAGTGGGAGAAGGTCGCCAGGCCCATCACCTCGGTCTGGCCGTAGCCAAAGAACAAGGCCTGCGCCGGGTCGGGCGTGACCATCGCGTTCCAGGCCGGGGTGTGCGGGCGTGACCTGAACGAGCGCAGGTCGTAGGCGCCCCCGGCGTTGAGGGCGACGATCTCGTCCATCGTCGAGCCGACGAGAAAGCCGCTGGTGCAGCGCTCGGCCGCGATGGCGCGGGCGATGGTCGCGGCATCCGATCGGCGCACGAAGACGTTGGTGCCGCCGGCGACGAAGGTCGCGAGCGTGCTCATCATCGTGCCCAGATGAAACAAGGGCCCCGAGTTCAGGAACACCGTGTCGTTGCCCACGCCTTGCGTGCGCGCCAGCACCAGACATTGCAGCAGGATGGCCGTCTGGCTCAGCATCGCGCCGCACGGCTTGCCGTCGAAGGCGGCGGTGTAGAGGATCAGCACCGGCTGCGTCGGGTCGGCCGTCACCTCCCGGGGCGTCTTGGGCGCGCTCGCGAGAAAGGCTTCGTAGGAATCGGCACCGCTACCGTCGTGCTGCAGCCAGAGCGCCGGCTCGCCGGCCGCCTTGGCGCGACCGGCGAGCACGGCGGCGCCGACTTCCTCGTCCTGCCAGACGACGACCTTCGGCTCCAGATCTTGCAGCACGAAGACGAGCTCGTCGGCGGTCTGGCGCCAGTTCGCCGGGCAGAACATCGCCCCCAGCCGCGCGGAGGCCAGCAGCAGCTCGAGCACGCGGTGCGCGTTCTGGCCGAGCCACAGCACCCGGTCACCGGGGCCGACGCCGGCCTGCTGGAGCGCATTGGCGAGCTGGTCGACCCGCGTTCGCATTTCGGCGAAGCCGTGGCGGGTCTCGCCGAAGACGGCGCCGACCTTGCCCGGATAGGAGCGGCCGTGTTCCTCGAGCACGCTGTCGAGGGTGAAGTTGCGCAATGCGTCGGTCATCGTGATCTCCAGCTGTTTGGCGCCCTCTCTGTTTGGAAGAGGGTCGAGGCGAGGGCAGTCTTCGAAGCACTGCGGCGTCGAGCCGCCCCTCACCCCCCGGCCCTCCCTCGAAGGGACAGGGCGTAAAGCGATTCAGGCGAAACGCCAGCCGTGCTCCCCGGCAGGCGCCTGCCCAGCCACGCCGACCGGCAATCGAAACAGCGGCTTGGCGCGCGGCTGGCGGGCGCTGACGTGCACCTCGCCGCCGATGCTCTCCAGCAGCCACTCCTCCTCGTCGTAATGAACCTCGCCCCGAGGTGAGACGAAGGCGAACAACGGCCCGAGCGTCACCATGCGCCAGGGGTCGAGGCCGGCTTTGCGCAAGCGCTCGGCGGCCGCGTCGCGTGCAAACACCAGGGGCGTCGACGCGAAGGTCTTGTACAGCGGCAGGTCGGCCATCTCGAGCCCGTTGAGAATCTCGTCGCTGATGCCGAAGGCGGCGCGAACCTCGAAGCGGCGCAGGAACATCTCGGTGCGCCGGGCATCGAAGCTCACGTTCTCCGCCATCGCGACGCAGGCGTCGAGCGCTTCGATCGCGCACTCGTAGGGCCAGAAATGGCCCAGCTCCGAGCACGCCGCGGACACCGCGACCGTGTCGCCGGCGACAACCCCCACCGAGCTCAGGAAGCGACGTGCCCAGCGGATGTCGGCCTCGACGTCGCGGCGGTTCAGCGGATAAGCCAGGCGCAACCCCTTGGTCTGAAAGCAGGCCACCATCAGCAAGTCGTCGGGTGCGGTCGGCAACGCGAGCGCGCCGGCAACGTCGTCGAGGGCTGCGGTCTCGAGTGCATTCGCAGCGGCAGGTGCATTCATGTCGGCGTCTCTTCGGAAGATCGGAATGGGTTCATCGGTGGTTCGGTGCAGATCGACACGTCTCGCAAAGGTCGGCACCGATTCAGCTCTTGACGATGCGCGGAATCTTGTGCGGCGGCCCCTGCTTGAGCAGTTCCTCGTTGGCGCACAGCTCGACCTCGGCGGGCAGCCCGAGCACCTCGGTGATGCGCGCCGACAGGCGCTGCCGCAGCGAGTCGCGGTCGGGCGAGCCGTCGTAACCGACGCGCACGCGCAGCGCCGGCAGCACCCGCTGCGGCCTGACCAGCTGGTAGAGCCCGGCCTTGGTCTCGACGAACGATTCGACGATCGCGCCGACATCGCGCGGCAGCACGCATTTGCCGTTGACCATGACCTCGTCGCCGGCCCGGCCCATCACCTTGTAGCGGGCGTGGGTGCGGCCGCACTGGCACGGGTCGCGCGTCAGCCAGACGAGGTCATCGGCGCGGTAGCGCACCAGCGGATCGACCTCGTTGTCGAGCGTGGTCACGACCAGCTCGCCGATCTCGCCGTCGCGGGATTGCTCGAGCGTCTGCGGGTCGACGTGTTCGATCAGCAGCTCGTCCGCCCACGGGTGCGCGCCCTGCTGGGCACTGCAGTCGAGCACCACGCTGCTGTCGCCGGCGTTGACGAGGTTGATGATCTTCATGCCCCAGCGCTCGGCCAGCATCAGCGCCCGGCCGCCCGGCGCTTCGCCGCCGCAGGCGACCAGCTTCATCGGCTCGAACAGCGCGCGCAGGTCGACCCCGGTTTCGG
>CAXTDH010000432.1:0-3720 GCA_964242405.1 uncultured Rhizobacter sp.
CCGGCAGCGCGCCGACGAAGCCGTCGACCGGCTGGCCGTCCTTGAACATCACGCAGAACGGGATGCTGCGCACGCCGAACATCTGCGACAGCTGGCCGGCGATCTCGGGTTGGTCGTCGGAGTTCAGCTTGGCGAGCTTTAAGCGGCCGGCATAGGCGGTCTCGAGCTTTTCCAACACCGGGCCGAGGCTCTTGCACGGCCCGCACCAGGGTGCCCAGAGGTCGAGCAGGACGGGCTGGTCGGACGACGCGCTGATGACGTCGGCTTCGAAGTTCTGCAGAGTAATGTCGAGCATGGTCGGGGGCTTTCGGGATGGCAGGTTCGGCGGATCGTCGACTGCAGCAGATGGCGAGGCGCCACCTACAATTCAAGGCCATTCCCCGCTTCCGGAGCCCGCCATGAGCAGCAGCGCAGTGGTCGTCGGCGTGTTGATGGGCTCCAGCAGCGACTGGGAAACGATGCGCAACGCGACCGAAATTCTCGCCGACTTCGGCGTCGGTCACGAGGCCCGCGTCGTATCGGCCCACCGCATGCCCGACGAGATGTTCGCCTATGCCGAATCGGCGGCCGGCCGCGGCCTGAAGGCGATCATCGCCGGCGCGGGCGGCGCGGCTCACCTGCCCGGCATGCTGGCCGCGAAGACGACGGTGCCGGTGCTCGGCGTGCCGGTCGCGAGCCGGCATCTGCAGGGCGTCGATTCGCTGCACTCCATCGTCCAGATGCCCAAGGGGATTCCGGTCGCGACCTTCGCCATCGGCCATGCGGGTGCGGCCAATGCGGCGCTGTTCGTCGTCGCCATGCTTGCGACCGGCGATCCGGCGCTGCAGCTCAGGTTGCAGGCCTGGCGGGCCCGGCAGACGGAGGCCGCATCGGCCATGTCGGCGGAACTGACAGCTCGGAGCGCGGCTTGACGGCCCGCAGCGCGGCTTGGCTGCCAGCAGCACCATCGACGGCCCGGAGCACCGCTTGAAGCCGAGCGTCTCGACATCGACTGCCAGCTTCATCGCCCCGGGCGCAACGCTCGGCGTGATGGGTGGCGGCCAGTTGGCCCGGATGTTCGTGCACGCAGCGCAGCAGATGGGCTACGGCACGGCGGTGCTCGACCCCGACCCCGCCAGCCCGGCCGGCCTGATCGCCCATCACCACATCCAGGCCGACTACCTCGACGACGCCGGCCTCGCCGGTCTCGCCGGCTGCTGTGCCGCGGTGACGACCGAGTTCGAGAACGTGCCCGCCGCCGCGCTCGAACGCCTGGCCGCGCGTCTGCCGGTGGCGCCGTCAGCCTCGTCGGTCGCCATCTGCCAGGACCGGGCGCTCGAGAAGGCGCACTTCGCGCACAGCGGGGTGACGGCGGCGCCGCATGCGGTGATCGACAGTTCCGAGGCCCTCGCCGCGGTCGCTGCCGACCTGCTGCCCGGCATCCTGAAGACGGCCCGCCTCGGCTATGACGGCAAGGGGCAGTTGCAGATCGCGGACCGGGCCGAGCTGGCCGCTGGTTGGGCGACCTTGGGGCAAGTTCGGTGCGTGTTGGAGAAGCGGCTGCCGCTGGCGGCTGAACTGAGCGTCATCGTCGCCCGGAGTCGGGCCGGCGAGGTGGTCGAGCTGCCGGTGCAACGAAACCTGCACCGCGAGGGCATCCTGTGCCTGACCGAGGTGCCGGCGGACGGCATCGTGGCCGATGTGCAGCGTCGGGCGGTCGAGGCAGCACGGCTGGTCGTCTCGAGCCTCGACTATGTCGGCGTGTTGTGCGTCGAGTTCTTCCTTCTGGACGACGGCTCGCTCATCGCCAACGAGATGGCGCCGCGGCCACACAACTCCGGTCACTACAGCATCGATGCCTGCGATGTGTCGCAATTCCAGCTGCAGGTCCGGGCGATGACCGGCGCACCGCTGCTGCCGCCCCGGTTGCACTCGCCGTGCATCATGCTCAACCTGCTCGGTGACCTCTGGCTGCGCGACACCGGCAGCGGGATGGTGCAGGGTGGCCCCGACTGGGAGCGGCTGCTCTCCCTTCCAGGCGTGCACCTGCACCTGTACGGCAAAGCCGTGCCCCGCCCCGGCCGCAAGATGGGCCACCTGACCGTGACCGCGGCGACGCCGGAGCAGGCCCGCGCCGTGGCCCGCGAGGCTGCCGCGCTGCTCGGCATCCCGCCCTGGTGAGCGTCGGCGCCGACACGCTGCGGGACGGCAGCGACCCCGCCGAGGTGGAAGCGGCCGCCGCGATCCTCGCGGCCGGGCAACTGCTCGCCTTTCCGACCGAGACGGTCTACGGCCTGGGTGCCCGGGCCGACGACGACGTCGCGGTCGAGCGCATCTTTTCGCTCAAAGGCCGCCCGAACGAGCACCCGCTGATCGTGCATCTGGCCGAGGCGGGCGACGCGGCCGCGTTCGCCGCCCGTATGCCCGAATCGGCACAGCGCCTGATCGCCGCCTTCTGGCCGGGCCCGCTGACCGTCATCGTGCCGCGCCGGCCCGGTATCGCCGCCGCGGCCGCCGGCGGGCAGGACACGATCGGCCTGCGCTGCCCCGCCCATCCCATCGCCCAGGCGTTGCTGCGGGCCGCTCGACGCCTGGGCGTGCCCGGTGTCGCGGCGCCGAGCGCGAACCGCTTCGGCAAGACCAGCCCGACCCTGGCGGCGCACGTGGTCGCGGCCTTCGGCCCGTCGCTCGCGGTGCTCGAGGGTGGCCCATGCCCCGTCGGCATCGAGTCGACCATCGTCGACTGCAGCCGACGCCGACCGGTGTTGCTGCGCCCCGGCGTGCTGACTCGGGCAGCGATCGAGGCCGCGGCCGGTGAACCGCTGCTCGCGGCGCCGGGCAGCCCCCCCGACCCCGACCCCGAATCCACACCCCGGGCGCCGGGCACCCTGGCGGCCCATTACGCGCCCCGGGCCCGACTGCGGCTGATGCCGACGCCGATGCTTCACGCTGCTTTGCAACTGCTCGCGGATCAGCCGCTCGGGCTGGCGGTATATTCCCGTACCGTGCCGATCCCGGCCGCCGGTCGGCTGCGACACCGCCGCATGCCGGCGAACCCGGCATCAGCGGCTCATGAGCTCTTCGCCGTGCTGCACGAATTCGACGAGGAAGGCGTGCAGCTGATCTGGGTCGAAGATCCGCCGCCCGGCCCCGAGTGGGACGGCGTCCGTGACCGCCTGCAACGCGCTGCCAGCGCGCCTTGAACGGTCGACGCCCGCCCGCCCCGTTGGCGCTCGGCCCGTGGCCCGGGCCTCGAACCCTTCCCTTTTCCTAAAGTTCCGGAGCGCTGAATGAAGTCGAAGATCACCCCCTGGCGGCGCGCAGCGGCAGGCGTCGTCATGGCCGCGTCGGCCCTGCTGACCGCGGCCTGCGGCGGCAGCTCGGAGCCGACGACCACGTTCCGTGCCAGCCGCGTGCTCGCATTCGGCGACGAAAGCAGCGTCATCAACAGCGACGGCAGCAAGTACAGCGTCAACGGTTTCACTGCCAACACGACGACGATCGACTGCACGGTCAATCCGCTTTGGGTGCAGACGGTCGCCACCGCCTACGGCCTGGTGTATCCGGACTGCAACCCGACCGGCGTCACCGCGCCGGCCAGCCGCATCCTGGCAACCGTCGGCGCCCGGGCGGCCGATCTCGTCGTGCAGGTCGACAAGCAGGCCAACAACGGCGGCTTCGCCGCGGGCGACCTGTCGATCGTCTTCATCGGCGTCAACGACATCGTCAGCCAGTTCAACC
>CAXTDH010000433.1:0-3718 GCA_964242405.1 uncultured Rhizobacter sp.
GCCTGGCGCCGCAGACGCCGGCTTCAGGGTTGCGAGCAGCGCGCGGGGAACTGCGCGCAGTAGCTCGGTACGTTGCAGGCGGCCGCGCCGCTGCCCGCGTGGATCGCCTGGGCCGCACGAATCGCACGGACGATCGCGCGCGACAACACATCGGCCGCCGCGCCGCCGATCTGATTGAGGTTCGGCGCCGCGGCCACCGTGCCGGTCGCCAATGCGAACACCGTGTCGCCGTCGCCGGCCCCGTGGGCGATGCGGAGGGCCCGCGCAAGGCCGTCGTCCGCCATCTGCGCCACCTTGTTGGCCTGGGCCTTCGTCAAGCGCGCGTTGGTCGCGACCACGGCGATCGTGGTGGCGCGCAGGAACACGTTTTCTTCCAGCTCTTCGGCCGCCGCCTGCGCCCGGGCCGCTGGGGCGGCACCCGCGTCGACGCCGGGGGCAATGTAGCCGGCAAAGAACTGGCCCGTGGTGGCGTCGAAAGTCGAACCGCTCGAGTTGACGGCGACGATGGCGCCCACCACCACGCCGTTGGGCAAGAGGGCGCTGGCCGTCCCCAGGCCGCCCTTGACGCCACCCGAGCGTGCCCCGGCACCGGCCCCGACGTTGCCGATCTGCACCGGGCCGTTGGTCGCGGCGTTGCAGGCGTTTGTGCCGAACGATGCGTCGGGCCGGAAACCGAAGGGCGCGCAGCGGCCCGGGTCGAAGATGACTGCCGCCGGCACGAGCGGCACGATCGCACCACTGGCGACCGGCGTGCCGATGCCCTGGCCCTCGAGGCAGGCCAACACGCCATCGGCGGCGGCCAGGCCGTACGCACTCCCGCCCGACAGCACGACGGCATGAGCGGTGCCGACCGCCTTCTCGGACTTCAGGATGTCGGTCTCGCGCGTCCCGGGCGCGCCGCCGCGCTGCGTGACGGCAGCCGTGGCGCCGTTGCGCGCGATCACGACGGTGGTGCCGGTCATGCCACCGGCCCCGTTGTTCGCGGTGTACTGCCCCACCTCGATGCCCGGCACGTCGGTGATCGCGTTCATCGGCCCAGGGGTCTGCGGCAAGGCCTGGGCGAAGGCGGTCGTGCCGACGGCCAGCGAGGTGAGCAGGGCACCGAAAACGATGTGGACTTGCATGGAGTCTCCCTGTCAGCGCCTGCAGTCGGCCTTGGCGGCCACGCAGTAGCTGGGTTGGCACGACGTCGATCTCGCCGCCAGCAAGGCGTGGACGATCGCGCGTGACACCGTGTTCGCGGCGGCCGTGCCGATCTGGGTGATCACCTCGTTGGTCTCTCCCAGCGACGCCATCGCCAACCGTGCGGTGCCCAGCACGAACAAGGTGTCGCCATCGCCGGCGGTATGCGCGGGGTTGATGGCGCGCGAGACGCCGTCGTCGGCCATTTCGGCGATCTTCGTCGCTTGCGATTTCGTCAGCGTCACGTTGGTCGCCACGACCGCGTTGGTGCCGCTGCGCAGCACGCCGCCGGGCAGGCTCGCGGGCAGCACCCGGCCTGCCCGGCCCGGGATCTTCTGCAACCCGAACTCGTTGGCGAAGCCGAGCCCGGCGGCATAGAGGTCGCCGTTGGCATCGTAGGCCGAGCCTTCGGAGTTCACGGAGACGATCGCGCCGACGATGATGCCGTTGGGCAGCACGGTGCTGGCCGTGCCGATGCCGCCCTTGACACCGCCGGAGACGGCGCCGGTGCCCGCACCGATGTTGCCTTCCCCGACCGGGCCGCCCGCCGCTTCGGCGCACGCCTGCAGGCCGGCAGGGAAGTCCGGGCGCGCGGAAGCCGGGGCGCCACAGGTCGCGCGGTCGAACGACACCGCCGCCTGCACGATCGGCACGACATTGCCGCCGCCGACGTTGAAACCGACGCCGCGGCCCTCCAGGCAGCGCATCACGCCGCTGGCCGCGGCAAGGCCGAACGAGCTGCCGCCGCTCAGCACGACGGCGTTCATGGTCTCGACCATGTTGTCGGGCCGCATCAGGTCGGTCTCGCGCGTGCCGGGCGAGCCGCCGCGCTGGGTGACGCCGCCGGCGACGCCCTGACCGGTGGGGCTCGCCGCCAGCACCACGGTGGCGCCGGTATCGCTGCCGGTGTAGTGACCGACCGTGATGCCGGGAACGTCGGTGATGGCATTGTTCGGGCCCGGCGCATCGGCCCACACTGCCCCGCCCGGGACGGCGAGCAGCAGCAAGCCCGCGGCAAGAAGAGGTCTCGGTCTCATCGTGCTCTCCCGGCGGGGTGGCGCCGCCGTCCGGCTATCCGTTCCAGACGACCGATGACCGCTGACGATCGGCCTCGGCTCGAGCAGGCATGTTCTCGCAAAGCGATCGGGATTTCAACCCGGCGGCGACCTGACACCGCTTCGTCTGGACGTTCTTCGACACCAGCGGCGACGGGTCGGCGCAAGTCACGGCGCCGCCGGTGTTGAAGGCGCCGCCGTGGATCCACACCATCACCGGGAACGGGCCCGGCGCGGTGGGCGGGTGCACGTCGAGGTCGAGGCAGGGGCGTCCAGCGGAGGGCGCCCAGCGGCGGCGCGGCGAATGGAATCGCGCCTGCCGAGGCGGCCGACCGCCTATACCGAGCCGTCGGCTGCACGCCGATCGGCTAGGCTCGGCGCTCATCTGACCGAACACCACCAGCCTAACGCGCAGATCGAGGAGCCACCGTGGCCGACAGCCCTGAACCCAACGGCGCCGACAAGCCGGACGCTGCCAAGGAGAACGACAAGAAGATGCGCGAGCGCGTCGACAAGCTGCTCGCCCAGGCTGCCGCGGTGAGCAGCGCTTCGATCGAGCTCGCCGGCCGGCGCTTCGACTACACCGTGCAGGCGGCGTTCCTGCCGGTCGTCGCCGCGGGCTTCGACGGCGCGCTCGGCGAGGCGCAGGCGGCGGTCATGGCAACCAGCTATGTGCAGAGCGGCGCCGACGCACGCTCACGTCCGGTCTGCTTCGCCTTCAACGGCGGCCCGGGGTCGGCGTCGATATGGCTGCACCTGGGCGCGCTCGGCCCGAAGCGGGTCGCCACGCCCGATGACGGCAGCATGCCCCAGGCGCCTTACCAGGTCGTCGACAACCCGCAGAGCTGGTTCGAGCACTTCGACCTCGTCTTCATCGACCCGCCGCACACCGGCTGGTCGGTGACGGCGAGCGCCGAGGCGCGCAAGAAGATGCTCTCGGTCGATGGCGACGTGGCCGCGCTGAACGAGGTGATCCGAGCCTGGCTGACGCGCCACAAGCGCTGGAGCTCGCCTGTCTACCTGGCCGGCGAGAGTTACGGCACGACCCGCGGCGCGGCGATGGCCGACACGCTGCAGAGCGCCGGCGTCGCGCTCTCCGGGCTGATCCTGGTCTCGTGTGCGATGGACCTGCAAAGCCTCGTCTTCGCGCCGGCGAACGACCTGCCCTACGCGCTGTTCCTGCCGGCCTTCGCCAACGTCTCGCAGTACCACGGGCTGCTCGAGGGCGAGCTCGCGGCCTCGGGCGCGGCAGCGCGAGCCGCGGCCGAGAGCTTCGTGGCGGATGAGTATGTGGCAGCCCTCCACGCCGGCGCACGGCTCGACGGCAAGCGCCGCGACCGGGTGGCGCGCCGCATCGCCGAGCTCACCGGCCTGCCCCGGTCCTTCGTCGAGGAAAAGAACCTGCGCATCAGCGATGAGGCCTACTTCATGGAAGCGCTGCGCCCGCACTTTGCGGCGGACTGGGCGCCGCGCTGAACCCC
>CAXTDH010000434.1:0-3709 GCA_964242405.1 uncultured Rhizobacter sp.
TGGCACCTGGGATGCTGTTCCAGGACCGGGACTATCCGGTGCTGAACGAGTACCGCGGCTTGCTGGCGGGGCTCTTCGGCCGGCTCTACGGGCTGAGCGACGCCCGGCTGCAAAAGGTGTTCGCCGGCGTGCAGGCGAAGGATCTCGGGCTGGTATGAGCTCGCGCGAGGCTCGGCTGTTATTGCCGTCCAGCTGCGAACGGGTAGCCTCGAAGCAGGCAGCGCGAAGAAGCTGACTGGTGCCGGAGAAAGGAGTCGAACCCTCGACCTTCTCATTACGAATGAGCTGCTCTACCAACTGAGCTACACCGGCATTCCCTGCGCGCACGGCCGAAGGCGGTGCTGCAGGAAGTCAAGCATTCTAGCGGATGACGGATGCACGCTGTCGATGCGCTGCGGCCCGCCTCAGGCCCGGCGCCTTGCGCCCCGCGGCCTCAGGCGCCGCTTGGGCCGTTCCAAGCCATCCACCACCACCCAGCATCACTTCGCCAGCTCGAACGCCCCCAGCTTCTTCGCCACGGCCTCGTTCTTCAACGTCACGTAGACCGGCAACCCGTCCCGGTACGCTGGATAGTCCTCGCCCTGGATCAACGGCTGGAGGTAAGCCTTGCAGGCCGCGGTGATGCCGAAGCCGTCGGCGGTGATGAAGTCGCGTGGCATGAACTTCTCGACGTTCGCCACGTCGGCCAGTGGCGCCATGCCGATCTTGTAGCGGTAGGGCGCGTCGCTCAGCCTGTCCACGGTCGGCATCACCGCGTTGTGGCCTTCGAGTGCCAGCTCGACCGCCTTTTGCCCCAATTCATAGGCCTGGGTGACGTCGGTCGCCGAGGCGATGTGGCGTGCGGCCCGCTGCAGGTAGTCGGCGACGGCCCAGTGAAATTTGTAGCCGAGCGCCTGCTTCACCATGCCCGCCACCACCGGCGCGGCGCCGCCGAGCTGGGCATGGCCGAACGCATCGCGGGCACCCTGCTCGGCAAGGAAAGTGCCGTCCGCATGGTGGCAGCCCTCGGAGACGACGACGGTGCAAAATCCGTGCGACTTGACCAGCTCGTCGACCCGCGCGAGGAATCTCGCTTCGTCGAAGACGATCTCCGGGAACAGCACGACCACCGGTATGCCGTTATCCTCCACCAGGCCGCCGGCCGCCGCGATCCAGCCGGCGTGCCGCCCCATTACCTCGACGACGAACACCTTGGTCGATGTCTTGGCCATCGAGCGCACGTCGAACGAGGCCTCGAGCGTGGAGACGGCCACGTACTTGGCAACCGAACCGAAGCCGGGGCAGGAGTCGGTGATCGGCAGGTCGTTGTCGATCGTCTTCGGCACATGGATCGCCTGCAGCGGGTAGCCCATGGCCTCCGACAGCTGGCTGACCTTGAAGCAGGTGTCGGCCGAATCGCCGCCGCCGTTGTAGAAGAAGTAGCCGATGTCGTGCGCCTTGAACACCTCGATCAGCCGTTCGTATTCGCGGCGGTTGGCGTCGAGCGATTTGAGCTTGAACCGGCAGGAGCCGAAGGCGCCGGACGGCGTGCTGCGCAGCTGCCGGATCGCGTCCGCGCTTTCGAGGCTGGTGTCGATCAGGTCTTCGGTGAGCGCGCCGATGATGCCGTTGCGGCCGGCGTAGACCTTGCCGATGCGCTCGGGATGGCGCCGCGCCGTCTCGATCACGCCGCAGGCCGAGGCGTTGATGACGGCGGTCACGCCGCCGGATTGGGCGTAGAACGCGTTCTTCGGGGGCTGCTGGCTACCACTCTCGCTGGCCATGATGGATTCCCTCCTGAAATGTGGATGTGGATGTGGATGCGGACGCAGCCGCGATGGCGCGCCTCACGCCTGCAACGCGTGGCCGACGATCTCGTGCACGTTGCCCGACAGGCCGGGCCTTGCCGCGACCCGCGCCACCGCCTGCCGTGCGGCGCTTCGATAAGGCTCGGCGAGCTGGTTCCAGCGGTCGGTGACCCGGGCGATCCGGGCCGCCAGCTGCGGATTCGGGCCGTCGAGTTCGATCACCCGATCGGCCCAGAAGTCGTAGCCGGCCCCATCGGCCCGGTGGAACGCCGACGGGTTGCTCGCACACAGGGCGTAGACGACGCTGCGCGCCCGGTTCGGGTTGCGCATCGAGAAATCCGGGTGCTCGAGCAGCGCCAGGGCGCGGTCGAACACCCGCCCGCCGCGTTCCGGCGACGTCACCTGCAGCGCGAACCAGGCGTCGATGACGAGCGCATCGCCCCGGAACAGGGCGTGGAACTTCGTCAGCGCCGGCTCGGCCAATTCAGCGTTCGAATGCACCAGCGCCAGCAGCGCGCCCATCCGGTCGGTCATGTTGGCAGCCGTCTTGAAGCGCTCGTAGGCCCGGCCCGGCCAGGCCGCGTCACCGCGCCGCACGGCCTCCAGGCACAGCATGGCGAGCGCCCGATTGGTGAGAGCCCGCCGACCCGCCGACACCGCGTCCGGCGAGTAGGCGCCGGCGACCTGGTGCGCCTCGAATGCCCATTCCCAGTCGGCCTGCAGTGCCGAGGCGAGTTGCCCGAGCATCGACTGCCGGGCGGCGTGGATGCGCTGCGGGTCGACGACCTTCAGCTGCTCGGCGATGTAGCCCTCGCTCGGCGGCGTCAGCACCAGCTCCTTGAAGGCCGCGTCCAGCGTCGGGTGGCGCAGCACCGCCCGCATTGCGTCGATGAACGGGGCATCGAGCGTCAGCACCGCGCTGCCGTCGCCCGAGACCGCGGCGAGCAGGCGGCCGAGCGCCAGCCGCTGGGCGGATTCCCAACGGTTGAAAGGGTCGGAGTCGTGCGCCAGAAGCGTCAGCAGGTCGGCGTCCTGCAGGTCGTCGACCAGCAGCACCGGCGCCGAGAAACCGCGCAGCAGTGACGGCACCGGCGCCTGGTCGAGGCCGACGAACGTGAAACGGCTCCGTGCCTCCGTCAGGACCAGCACCCGATGAGTGGATGCGAGCGCAGTCTCCGGTTCACCCTCCAGCCGCAACGGCAAGGCGCTGCCGTCCCGACCCACCAGACCGATGGCGAGCGGGATGACCTGCGGCGGCTGGGCGATGCCGACCGGCCCGGGGTTGGCCTGCTCGACGACCAGGGTGTAGGTGCGGCTGGGGGCGTCGTAGCGGCCGCGGGCGGTCAGGCGCGGCGTGCCGGCCTGCGAATACCAGCGCTTGAACTGCGGCAGGGTGCGGGCCAGCTCGCTCGCCGGGTTGGCATCGGCGATGGCTTCGGCGAAGTCGTCGCAGGTGACGGCCTGGCCGTCGAAGCGCTCGAAGTAGAGCGTCATGCCCTTGGCGAAACCCTCGCGGCCCACCAGGGTCGCCATCATCCGGACGAGCTCGGAACCTTTTTCGTAGATCGTCGCGGTGTAGAAGTTGTTGATTTCGACGTAGCTGTCCGGGCGCACCGGGTGCGACATCGCGCCGGCGTCCTCGGGAAACTGGACCTCGCGCAGACGGCGAACGTCCTCGATCCGCTTGACGGCGGCGCTGCCCTGATCGGCGGAGAAGCTCTGGTCGCGATAGACGGTGAAGCCTTCCTTGAGGCTCAGCTGGAACCAGTCGCGGCAGGTGACGCGGTTGCCCGACCAGTTGTGGAAATATTCGTGCGCGACGACGGCGGCGATCGCGTCGTAGTCGTAGTCGGTCGCGGTCTCGGGATCGGCGAGGATGTAGCGGCTGTTGAAGATGTTCAGCCCCTTGTTCTCCATCGCGC
>CAXTDH010000435.1:0-3696 GCA_964242405.1 uncultured Rhizobacter sp.
CTACAGCACCTTCAACATGGGCGCCGGCTTTGCGCTGTTCGTCGCCCCGCAGGACGCCGAGCGCACGGTCGCGGTGGCCCGTGCCGAAGGTATCCGGGCCTGGATCGCCGGCGCGGTCGAAGCCGGCCCGAAGCAGTTGTTGATCGAATCGTTGCACCTGCGTTTCGGCGCGGATGACCTGCAGTTGCGTTGACACGCCCTCGGGCGGTCGGCACGGCCCGTGGCGGCGACTCGGGGCGGCCTGTGCCCTGACGCTGCTGCTGCTCGTCGCCGGCTGCGCCAACGTTCCGGTCGTCAAGGCCGGCCGGGCGCTGAGCCGGACGCTGGTCGCGCCACCGGACGCGCCGCTCGCGACCGTCACCGCCGACATCGGCCTGCCCGACGACCGCAGCGCTGTCTGGCCGCTGGTGCAGGCCAGCTTCGCCCTCGATGCTCGCCTGACGATGATCCGCAACGCCCGGGTCTCGATCGACGTCCAGTCCTACCTGGTCGGCGACGACTCGATCGGCCGGTCGGTGCTGCGCGCGTTGCGCGACGCGGCGCTGCGGGGCGTGCGCGTCCGGCTGCTGGTCGACGACCTCTACACCGTCGATCTCGACCGCCTGCTGCTCGGCCTGGCAGCGACCCCGAATGCCGAGGTGCGGCTCTTCAACCCAGTCATCACCGCTCGCAGTTCGTCGCTGCGGCGCCTGATCGCCCTGGTGGTGGACTTCCGGCGGCTCAATCACCGGATGCACAACAAGCTCTTCATCGTCGACGGGCGGATGGCGGTGGCGGGCGGCCGCAACCTCGCGGACGAGTACTTCCTGCGCGGTGCCCAGGGCAATTTCATCGACTTCGACCTGATGCTGGCCGGCGCCGTCGTGAAGAGCCTGGGCAGCTGGTTCGATCTGTACTGGAACAGCGAACAGGTCTTCCCCGTCGAGGAGATCGTGCGGGCGTCGGGTATCGAAGTGGCGGGCAGCGACGCGCTGCAGACCCACTTCGATCAGGTCACCCATGACCTTCCCGGTGCCTGGCCGCCGGTCGACCCGGTCGCGGTCGACATCTTCGGCGCGCTGCCCTTCAGCCGGGCGCTCGCCGAGCGACGCTTCCGCTTTCTGGCTGTCGATGCCGTCTCCTTCGCCGACGCGCCGAGCAAGATCGACACCTCGCGCCGCAACGTCCATCAGGCCGAGACGCTGACCCATCGGTTCCTGGAGTCGATCGGCGAAGCGAAGTCGGAGGCGCTGCTGATGTCGCCCTACTTCATCCCTGGCGACGAAGCGATGAGCCGGATCCGGCAACTGCGCGCCGCCCGCGTGCACGTGGCGGTCATCACCAATTCGCTCGCCGTCAGCGACGAGCCGCTGGTCAACATCCAGCTGGGCCGGCACCAGACCGAGCTGTTGCAGATGGGCGTCGAGCTGTACGAGCTCAGCTCGAACCGGCTCAAGATGGACCGCAGCCTGCGGGGCCTGCTCGGCTCCTCGACCGGCCGCCTGCACGCCAAGCTCGCGATCGTCGACCGCAGGGGGGTGTCCGTCGGCTCGATGAACCTCGACCCGCGTTCGTCGAACATCAACACGGAAGTCGGCATCCGGGTCGAGAGCCCGGATCTCGTGCGGATGATCATCGAGGCCTACAAGGTCGATTCGCTGTTCGGCCTCTACCAGGTGCGGCTGCGAGCGGACGGAAGGGGCGTGGAATGGACGGCCGTCAACGATGGCGGGACGGAGGAGCTGCAGTCGCCGCCCGATACCAGCGCCTGGCAGCGCCTGCACCTGCTGCTGCTCTCCTGGTTCGTCCCTGAAAACGAGCTTTGACCCCGGCTTGCACAGGTTCCGCCGGCAGGTAGAATGACCCGTGACGGGCCTCCTCGCATGGAAGCGCGGCCAACCGGGTCAGGTCGGGAACGAAGCAGCCCCAACCGTTGTGACCAGTGCCGAGGTAAGGCTCGTCAACCTCTTTCTGCGCGGGATGCCCGTGACGCCGTAGGAACGCGACGACGGTCGCTTCAGACGATCGCCGACCAGCGCGGTGGATCATCCGGTTTATCGTTCCGCGATCGATAACCGGAGATCACCCTTGAAGATGACAAAAATCGTGCTCGCCGCTGCCTTGACCGGCGTCACTGGCCTGGCCTTCGCCGACTACAGCGGCTCTCGCGAGGACCGGATGCAGCGCGCCCTGGCCGACTACCGCAGTGGTCGCCAGACGCAGAACCAGCAAGGCGAGCGTGACATGTCGCCGAACAACACCACAGCCCGTAACGGCAGTACCGTCAAGCGCGGCGCGCACAACGCGGGGCAGGCCATCAAGCACGGCGCGCAGCGGGTCGGCCATGCGGTCGGCACCGGTGTGCAGAAGACCGGTCAGGCGATCGGCAGCGCCGGCTCGAAGCTGAAGTCGAAGTCGACCGGCAAGTAGGCGCCCGCAGCAAGCCCGCTGACCACCCGATCAGCCGGCTTGCCTGAACGCCATGACGGCCTGATTCCGCAGCGTGCGCAGCAAAGAGAGCTCTCGCTCCGCCAGGTCCATGCCACCGGCAACCCCGTTGTCGGCGTAGATCAGGGCGAACGGCGCGCCTTTCATCAGCATCGGCAGCAGCAGGAAGCCGGGTGCGGCGATGCGCTCGCGGTACCAGCTCGGCAGGCTCGCGGCCAAGCTGCCGACGGTCGCATCGTTGATCAGCGTGTCGGCACCCTTCAGACACACGGCGCTGAACAGATCCTGCGACGGGCCGGTCTTGAGCGGCACCTTGAAGGCGGCAGCGGCCGTATTCGCGCCGGTGCCGATGCCGAAACGGCCGGTCAAGGTGCCGGTCGCTGAATCGCGCAGGCAAAAAACGATCTGACGGAAACCAAGCGCCCGGTGCATGGTCTCGAGCACCATGCGCAGCACCTGGTTCAGCTTGACGTCCTCGACCATCGCGTTGGTGATGTCCTGGATGCCGGCGGCGAGCACCTCGCAGGCGTTCGCAGCTGCCGCGGAGCGGTCCGCCTGCCGGACTGTCACGACCGTGGTTTCGGGTGACGGCAGGGTCGACGCCTCCGCGGCCTGACCGGTTGCCGCTTCGGCAGGTCGGCCCGGGCCTGGCGCACGCAGCAGCCGGCGGGCCGGTGAGCTGACAGCCACTTGCAAGTTCATCGCCTGCGCCATCTGCGTCAGCCGTTCCTGCGCGGCGGCCGCCGACGCTTCTATCGCCGCTGCCGTCGAGCCCAGGGTCCGGGCATATTTCCGCGCCAGTTCGGCGAGCTTCGCGGCGACACGCGACGGATCGGTCTGCAGGATCGCATCGGTGATCTGGTTGGCGGCGAAAGTGAGCCAGCGCGCTCGTTCGACGGCGTCTCCCGGCGGCCGCGGCGGCGGTTCGCCGACGGGCTTGCGCATGCACGCCTGCAGCGCCACGGGCAGGCCCCAGCTCCTGGCGACACCGATACCGAGTGCCTGGTAGCCGATGCCGAGCACCGTGGTCGCGGCCGACTCCTCGCTCGGGGGCGCTGCTGCGGGGCTGGCAGCGACCATGCCGCGAACCTGCCCTGCCTCCTCGGGCAGGTAGTACTCGGCCAGCAGGCGGCCGAGGTTCTGGAACATCGCGCCGATGAACGCTTCTTCGCTGCCGCGGCCGCCCGCCGCGAGTTCGTCCGCCAACATGCCGGCCATCAGCGAGCGCAAAAAATCCTCGCGCAGCTGGGCGGCGTGTCCCTTGTCCTG
>CAXTDH010000436.1:0-3691 GCA_964242405.1 uncultured Rhizobacter sp.
GGCATTGGCCATACCCTCGCACAGCCCTTCGATCGCCACGCCGATGTCGACACCGCGGTCGGTATGCGTCTGCGGATCGAAAAATATCTCGGCATGACGCACATTGTCTTGTGCCACCCTGTCGAAATAGGCGGTCGCCAGATCGCGGAAGTCCGCACGCGTCAGCAGCACGCCGGCACCCTGGTAATAGATGTCCAGGAAATCCTGCAGATTGCTGAAGTCATAGGCGGCGCGGAGCGTTTCGGCCAGCACCTTGCGGTTGTTGGCCGACTGGCCGGCGCTGGTCTTGATCGGTGCCACCTCGACCGGGTGCTGGCTCGGGTTCAGTTCGCCGCAATACTGGGTGTAGGCGCCGGCGCCGCCATTGACCGGGGCATTGACGCCGGTCTTGTTGATCGGGCCGCAGTTGTTGTCGAGATAAGCCGCCGCCGGGGGGCCGAAAAAGTCTTCGCCGTAGTAGATCGAGCCGACGAAGCTGAGCTCGCGCGTCGGCGTGAAGCGCAAGGTGAGCGCGCCGTCGTTCTTGCGGAAGCCGCCGGCACTCATGCCGTTGACCTCGTCCTTGTAGGTGCCGGAGGATTCATCATGGCCGACCGTGATCCGGTAGGCGAGCACGCCCTCCTTGATCGGGCCGCCGATCGACCCCTTGGCGGTGAAGCCGCCCGACGTCGCCAGGCCGCTGGTGATGCTGGCCTCGAAGGTGTCGAGCGGCTTCCTGGTCACATAGTTGATCGCACCGGCATACGCATTGCGGCCGTAGAGCGCGCTGACCGGCCCCTTGACCACCTCGACTCGTTCCAGGTCCAGCAAGCCGAGGCTGATGGCTGAACGGTTGGCCTGGTAGATGCCGTCGACGAAGACGGCGACGTTCGGGTCATTGCCGCCGCCGCTCAGGTCGGCCAGGCCGCGGATCGTGATGTTGACGTTCGCCTCGCCCCCGGAAGTGTTGACCGTCAGCCCCGGCGTCAGCTTGGCGATGTCGAGCAGGTTGCGGGCGCCGGCGTCTTCGAGCTGCTTGGAAGTGATGGCGGTGATCGAGAGCGGCACGTCCTGCAGGCGCTCGGCGCGGCGGCGCGAGGTGACCACCACGTCGTTGAGCACCGTCGCCGCCGCCGCGGAGGCGGCGGGCCGAGGCGCCGTCGCGGCCTCCTGCGCGAACGTGGAAGACACGGCCAGCGCTCCGCACAGCGTCACCCCGGATGCGACGGCCCAGCGTGGTCGAACGGAATGGCCGCGGCGACGGGCACGAGCGCTGGTGCCATGCGGAGTGCAGGACTTCATGGACGGGATCTCCGGGAAAGGTGAATCGATGGACGGGAAGCGGCAGGGGAGCACGTCGTCTTCGGCCCCCACCGCAACGGCCTTTGCGTTGCGGCGGAGGAAATGTACGAATCGCTACAAGACCGGTCGCGCGCGGCTGCGGCGTCGTTCGACAGGCGAACAGGCGGTCGGCGCGCCCGGTGTCTTCAGGCGGCCGGGCGGAAATCGGTGAGCGGCAGCGAGCGCACCGGCCTGCCGGTCAGCACCGCGACGGCGTTCGCGACTGCCGCGGCGATCAGCACGCTGCCCGGTTCGCCGACGCCGGTCGGGGTGCTGCCGCCGTCGATGAAATGGACCTCGACGGCGCGCGGCATCTCCGGCATCCGCAACTGCGGGGCATCATGGAAGTTGCTCTGCTCGACCCGGCCGTCGGCCAGGGTGATGCGGCCGTGCAGCGCCAGGCCGAGGCCGAAGGCGATGCCGCCCTCGATCTGCGAGCGGACGATGTCCGGGTTCAGGGCGATGCCGCAGTCGATCGCGCAGACCACCCGCTCGACCTGCAAGCCACCGTCCGCGATCCGCACCAGCGCCACCTGGGCGACGAAGGTGCCGTTGTTCGCCTCCTGCACCGCCAGGCCGAGCGCCCGGCCGGTGCCCGGGTCCCGCCCCCAGCCGGCCTTCTCGGCCGCGAGGCGCAGGACGGCGGCCTGGCGCGGGTGACCCGTCAGGTGCGCGAGCCGGTACTCGAGCGGGTCGCGACGGGCGCGCCGCGCGAGCTCGTCGATCAGCACCTCCTTGGCGAAGGTCGTGTGGTTGTGGCTGAGCGCCCGGTACATCTGGACCGGCACGCCGACCGCCGGATTGACCCAGCGCAGGGTCGCGTCCGGAACGTCGTAGCGCGACGCCAGGTGACCCTCGAAGGCGGTCGGATCCGGCCGCTGCGCGACACCCGGCTTCGGCGCCCCGAACAGGAACGACTGGACGACGATGCGGTGCTCGAGCGCCAGCAGCCGGCCGGAGGCGTCGACGCCGGCGCGCAGCCGGTGCAGGTTCATCGGCCGGTAGTAGCCGCCGCGGATGTCGTCTTCCCGGGTCCACATCAGCTTGACCGGGTAGGCGCCGCCGCTCGCTTTCAGCACTTCAGCGAGATCCGAGATCCAGTCGGCGTCGAAGGTGGCGCGCCGGCCGAAACTGCCGCCGGCATAAAGCGTGTGGAGCTTCACCTGCCCGGGCGGCAGCCGGAGGATGCGGCCGACCGCCGCGTGGTCGGCGGTCTGGTTCTGCATGCCGGCCCAGACATCGCAGCGCCCGTCCTTCCATTCGCCGACGGCGCAGAGCGGCTCCATCGGCGCATGGGCGAGATAGGGCATGTCGAAATCGGCGTCGATGATGGAGGCCGCGGACGCGAGGGCGGCGGTTGCGTCGCCGCGGCTCAGGCAGACGACACCCTCGCCCTCGTCCGAGAGCCGCCTGAACTCGGCAGCGAGCGCCGGCGACGAGCGCTTCTCCGCCCGGCTTTCGTCCCACTCGACCGTGAGCGCGCGCCGGCCCTCGAGCGCGGCCCAGGTGTTCTCGCCGACGACCGCGACGCCGTTCGGAACCCGCAACACGTCGACGACACCGGGGACGGCGCGTGCTGCACGGTCGTCGACGCCGGCGACGGTGGCGCCGAAGCGCGGCGCGCGCTGCAGCACCGCGACCCGCATGCCCGGCCGCTCGAAGTCGATGGCGTAGATCGGCGCGCCGTGCGACTTGGCGACCGAATCCAGGCGCGGCAGCTTGCGGCCCCGGACGTCGAGGCTCGCTGCCGGCTTGAGCGTCACCTGGGCCGGCACCGGCAGCCCGGCGGCGCGCACCGCCATCTCGCCGAAGCCGGCGCGCCGGCCGCTGGCATGGCGAATGACGCCGTCCGCCACCTGCACCTCGGCCGCCGGCACCGCCCAGTGCAGGGCCGCGGCCTCGACCAGCATCGCCCGCGCGGTGGCGCCGGCGCGGCGCAGCTGCTCCCAGCTGTTGGCGGTCGATGTCGACCCGCCGGTGCTCTGGAAGCCGAAGATCAGGTTCTTGTAGAGCGCCCGGTCGGCCGGCGCGCCCTCGACCCGCATCTGCGACCAGGCCGCGTCCAGCGCCTCGGCGACGATCGCCGTCAGGCCGGTCCAGATGCCCTGCCCCATGTCGAGGTGCTTGGCATAGACGGTGACGGTGCTGTCGGTCGCGATGCGCAGGAAGGGCTGGGCGAACACGACCGCCGGCCCGCCTGCCGCGGGCGGCGTCGCCTGCCCGGCGTTGCGCGCGGCCGGTTTCGGCAGGGCCGGCTTCGTTGGCACCGCCGCGAGCGTCAGGCCGGTCGACGCGGCACTGGCGAGGACGATGAAGCCGCGCCGGGAAACGCCGCCCGGCCGACGCCGAGCGCCGCCGCTCACGACGGCAC
>CAXTDH010000437.1:0-3686 GCA_964242405.1 uncultured Rhizobacter sp.
CGGGTCACGTCGAAGGGCATGCAGTGGTCGAAGATCACCCAGTGGCCGTAGGTCGGGCGCAATGCCGCGACCGTTTCCTTGTAGATGGTGTTGAGCGTCTTGCCCTCGGCGACCCCGAGTTGGACGAGGGAGTAGACGTCGCTGACGAAGGCGCGGGTCGAGGCGATGGCACGGAACGAGTCTTCGGCGGTGATGAGCGCCGCGCCCCGGCCGGGAACCAGCTTCTGCGGCTTCAGCGCCGCCAGCCGGTCGAGCGTGGCCGGCCAGTCGCGGAAGTAGCAGTCGCCGGCGTAGGCGGTGCTGTGGTCCTCGACCAGGTCGCCGGAGAAGCAGACGCGTTCGTCTTCGAGCCAGGCGATGGTGTCGCCCTTGGTGTGGCCGCGGCCGATCTGCCGCAGCCTGACCTCGAGCTTGCCGAGCCAGACGCTCATCTCGCCGCTGAAGGTCATCGTCGGCCAGGTCAGGCCCGGCGGCAGGGACTCGACATTGCGGAACAGCCGCGGGAAGCGGCCGATCTCGCTCGCCTTGTCCTGCTCGCCGCGTTCGCAGATCAGGTCGTAGGTGTCGCGGCTGGCGATGATCTGCTCCGCGCCCTCCTTGAAATACGCCGAGGCGCCGAGCACGCGAACGGCGTGGTAGTGACTGAGCACGACATACTTGATCGGCAGCGGCGTGACCTCGCGGATGCGCCGGATCAGGTCCTGCGCCATCGCCGGCGTGGCCTGGGTGTCGATCACCATCACCGCGTCGTCGCCGACGATGACGCCGGTGTTCGGATCGCCTTCGGCGGTGTACGCCCAGGCATGCTCGCTCAACTGGTCGAAGCTGATCTTCTTGTCTTCGAGATCGGCCTGGCTGGCAAAAACCTTGGGTGTGTTCATGGCGTCTGTCCCTCGTCGATGCGGTGCGGCGCACGCGGCGTGCCGGGCCGGTCGCGACACCCGTGATGCGATGTGCGTTCGTCTAAGCCGAAGAGCTTAGTGTAGAACGAATGTCGCGTGAAGGAAAGAGAGCGACGCCAGCGATTGCCGACTCACCTTGAAGACGTCCCTCGGCCTCATCCGCGGCCAGCATCGCGCAACTGCTGGCGCCGATACTCGCCCTGGCGCGCGAACATCCAACCCGGGTATTCGGCCGGCAGCCGGCTCACGTCGTCGAGTTGGCGTAGTTCGTCGTCCGTGAGCTCGACCTCGGCTGCCGCCAGGTTGTCGGCCAGTTGCTCGGGCCGCTTCGCGCCGACGATGACGCTCGTCACTTGCGGCTGGTGCAGCAGCCAGGCCAGCGCAATGCGGGCGACCGAGATGCCGCGGGCCGCCGCCATCGGCCGCATCGCCTCGATGCAGGCATCGCCCCGCTCGCGGTCCACCGGGGGGAAGTCGAACTTCGCCCGCCGGCTGCCCTCCGCACCGGCCGGGTCGGCACCCAACTTGCCGCTCAGCAAGCCGCCGGCGAGCGGGCTCCAGACCATCAGGCCCAGGCCTTCGCTCGCGAGCATCGGAATCAGCTCGCGCTCCAGGTCACGCCCGGCGACGGTGTAGTAGGCCTGCAGCGATTCGAAGCGCGCCAGCCCGAGCCGTTCGGAGATGCCGAGCGCCTTGGCGATCTGCCAGGCGGCCCAGTTCGAGACGCCGATGTGGCGCACATGGCCATGGCGGACGAGTTGGTCGAGGGCGCGCAGCGATTCCTCGATCGGCGTTGCGGCATCGAAGCCGTGCAGCTGGTAGAGGTCGATGTGGTCGACCTGCAGCCGGGCCAGGCTCGCCTTCACGCCGTCGAGGATGTGGCCGCGGCCGGAGCCCCGGTTATTCGGCCCCGGGCCGGTGTCGCCGAAGACCTTGGTGGCGATCACCACCCGGTCGCGCGGCACCTTCAGGTTCTTGAGCGCCTGGCCGGTGATCTGCTCCGAGGCGCCACCGGCGTACACATCGGCGGTATCGATGAAGTTCACGCCGGCGTCGATCGCCTGGCCGACGAGTCGTTCGGCGTCGGCCTGCTGCAAGTCGCCGATCTGGCCCCAGATGCCGCTGCTGCCGCCGAAGGTCATCGTGCCGAGGCACATCTCCGAGACGAAGAGGCCGGTTCGGCCGAGAGGTTTGTTGCGCATGACAGGGTCTGCTCCGGGTATTGAAGAATCGATGAACGCTCGTGGCGGCTGGTGCAAGCATGCGCTGGTCCGAAAGTCCCTGTGCCCGGCGAAGATGTCCGCGGTTCGCGATCGGATCGTCGCCGATGCGAAATGGCGGTCGACCCTGCGGTTAGAGTCCGCCGATATGCCGAGCCGGACCGACGACGAGACGCCGCCCCTGCCACCTGAAAAGCCGCCGTTCGGCGCCCGCGCATCGGTGCAGCAGCGCGGCATCCAGAGCATCGAGGTGGGTGGGCAGGTGTTGCGGGCGCTCGTCGATCATGGCCGGTCCATGGCACTGAAGGATCTGGCGCGAACTTGCGGAATGGCCGCCGCGAAGGTGCACCCCTATCTGGTCAGCTTCGGGCGGATCGGCCTGATCGAGCAGGACTCGGCGACCGGCATCTACCGACTCGGCCCGCTGGCGCTGCAGCTCGGCATGATCAGCCTGCAGCAGGCGACGCCGGTGCAGGTCGCTTCGCCCGCGATCGCGGAACTGGCACGGCGCAGTGGCCACACGGTCGCCCTCGCCGTATGGGGAACGCACGGCGCGACGATCGTCCGGCTGGAGGAATCACCGGCGGCCGTGCATGTGAACATGCGCCACGGCACCGTCTTCTCGCTCACCGGCACGGCCTCCGGGCGCCTGTTCGCGGCCTACCTCGACCCGGCGCTGGTCAAACGGCAGCTCGAGCAGGACAGGCGCCGCGGCCGCCACCGGCCGGGAGGCGCCGAGACTGCCATGCCCGACCGGCCGCCGGTGCCCAGCTGGCACGAGTTCCAGACCCAGCTGGCGGAAGTCCGGGAACGGGGCCTGAGTCGCTCGGTCGGCGAGATCGTCCCCGGGATCAGTGCGATGGCAGCGCCGGTGCTCGCAGGCGATGGCAGGATCGAACTGGCGGTGGTGGCGATCGGCCCTTCGGCGGTGTTCGACACCGACTGGGACGGCCCGGTCGCGACGGCGTTGCGGGCCTGCGTCGAGCGGGTGTCGCAACGACTCGGCCGGCTCTAGGCGCCTCGGCGCTGCGCCGCGTGCAGGGCCGCTCCCTCAGGGTGCCGGGCGGTCGTCGACCACGAGCCGGACCAGCGGGTTGGCACCGGCACTCGCGGCAGCACCGGCGGTCGGCGCATTGGCACTGGCCCCAGCACCTGCCCCCGCTGCCGGCGATGTGCTGACGCGGCCCGAGGCGATCCCCTTGGCCACGAGTCGGTCGACGATCGCCTTGCCGCGCTCGCCCACCAGCTTCTCGCGGCGCATATCGACGCCGCTCGCCGGCTTGGCGGGCGGTGCGAGCGCGACCCCGCTGGCCGGCTTGGCGGGCGGTGCGATCCGGTCGCCCGGCGCGCTGACGACGATCCGGCTGCTGCCGCCCGCCTGGCTGAGCGCCACCCGGTCGAGCACCGCGGCCAGCGGCGCCTTGACCGCGGAGCGCCCGGCGTCGAAGGAGTGCTGCAAGGGAACGTCGACCCGCAGGCGACCGTCCTGCTGCAGGATTCCGAGCAGCGCCCGCCACAACGGCTCCGGCAGCCGTAGCGACCCATCGGCCTGCTGACAGCTCTC
>CAXTDH010000438.1:0-3682 GCA_964242405.1 uncultured Rhizobacter sp.
ATGACATCGACGGCCAGGCGATCCTCGCCAGGCTGAAGGGCCGGCGCCTGCCGATGGTCGACCGGGTGGAGGTTGCGATCATCGAGGAATCGCAGCCGCGCTGGCTGTCGTTCGTCAAGGGCGAGGCCGATTTCGTCGAGAAGGTCGGCTCTGCCTTCATCGACATCGCGATGCCGGAAGGCAAGGTCGCGCCGAACCTCGCCAAGCGCGGCATCCGCGGCTACCGGCAGCTCGAGCCCGGCAGCACCTACATCCTCTTCAACCTGGAGAGCCCGGTCGTCGGCGGCTACTCGGCCGCCAACGTGGCGCTGCGCCGTGCCATCGGCCTGGCGGTCGACAAGCCGACCTTCATCCGCGTGCTCAGCAAGCGCCAGGCCGTGCAGTCGCAGTCGCCGATCCCGCCCTACACCACCGGCTACGACGCGGCCTTCAAGAGCGAGATGAGCGAATACGACCCGGCGCGGGCCAATGCGCTGCTCGACATCTACGGCTACACCGACCGCGACGGCGACGGCTGGCGTGACCTGCCCGACGGCAGCCCGCTGATCCTCGACTACAACACCCAGGCCGACCAGACGAGCCGGCAACTCGCGGAGATGCTGACCAAGAACTTCAAGGCGATCGGCATCCGGCTGCGCCTGAAGGTCGCGCAGTGGCCGGAGAACCTCAAGTCGGCGCAAGCCGGCAGCTTCACGATGTGGAGCCTCGGCGGGCTGGCCGACGTGCCGGACGGCATCACCGCGATCGCCCGGCTCAGCAGCGGCGAGATCGGCGCGCAGAACATGGCGCGGTTCAAGAACGCCCGCTTCGACGCCATCTACGAGCAGCTGCAGCGAATCCCGGACGGGCCCGAGCGCGAGGCGCTGTTCCTCGAGGTCAAGAAGATCGCGGTCGCCTGGATGCCCTACAAATCGATGGTGACCCGGATCGTCACCGACATGTCGTACCCGCAGATGGTCGGCTACCGGCGGGCGATCTTCTGGCTCGACTGGTGGCAGTACATCGACATCGACGGCGCACAGGGCCGCCCGACATGATGCGGATCGATCGCCGCCGCTGGTCGGGCGCGGTCGCGCTCGGGGCTCTCGGCGCATGGGTCTCGCCCACGGCGGCGATCGGCGCGGGGCGCGACGCCGCTGCCGCTGCGGCCCCTGGCAGCAACATCCTCCACGTGCCCTTCCCGGTGGCGGAAACCTGTTTCGACCCGCCCCGGATCAGCGACCTCTACTCCCACCGCATCATCGGCCACATCTTCGAGGCGCCCTACCGCTACGACCCGCTCGCCGTGCAGGTCAAGCCACTGCCGCTGACGGCCGCGGCGATGCCCGAGGTGTCGGCCGACTTCCGCACATGGCGGATCCGCATCCGCCCCGGCATCTTCTTCGCCGACGACCCGGCGTTCAAGGGCAAGCCGCGCGAGCTGGTCGCGGAAGACTACGTCTACGCGATCAAGCGCTACTTCGACCCGGAGACCAAGAGCCCCTACCAGTCGCTGCTCGCTGAAGACGCGATCCTCGGCATGCAAGAGCTGCGCGACGCCGCCATCAAGGGCCGCAAGCGCTTCGACTACGACACGCCGATCGAAGGCCTTCGGGCGCTCGACCGCTACACCTTCCAGGCCCGTCTGGCCAAGCCGCGGCCGCGCTTCCTCGCGAACCTCTGCGACTCGTCACTGCTGGGCGCGGTCACCCGCGAGGTGGTCGAGGCCTATGGCGACGACATCCCGGCCCACCCGGTCGGCACCGGCCCTTACCGGTTGAAGGAATGGCGGCGCAGCTCGAAGATCATCCTCGAGCGCAACCCCACCTTCCGCGACATGCGCTACGACGCGCAACCCAACGCCGACGACATCCAGGGCCAGGCCTGGCTGGCGAAGCTGAAGGGCAAGCGCCTGCCGCTCAACGACGGCGTCGAGGTCTCGATTCTCGAGGAAGACCAGGCGCGCTGGCTGTCGTTCCTGAACGGTCAGATCGACTACCTGAGCGTGCCGCTGAGCTTCGGCAGCATCGCCGCGCCGAACGGCAAGCTGGCCTCCAACCTCGTCAAGCAGGGCATCACGGCCCGTCGCTACCCGAACCCGGACTTCACGTTCGTCTTCTTCAACATGGACGACCCGGTCGTCGGCGGCTACACGGCTGAGAAAGTCGCGCTGCGCCGGGCCGTCAATCTCGCCTACGACATCGACCGCGAGATCCGGCTGCTGCGCCGCAACCAGGCGATACCGGCACAGGCGGCGATGCCGCCCGGCACCTTCGGCTACGACCCCGCCTACCGAAGCGAGATGAGCCGCTACGACCCGGCGCGCGCCAAGGCGCTGCTCGACCTCTACGGCTATATCGACCGTGACGGCGACGGCTGGCGGGAGTTGCCGAACGGCCAGCCGCTGGTGCTGCAGCTGTCCACCCAAAGCTCGCAGATCGACCGCCAGTCCAACGAGATCTGGCAGAAGAGCCTGCAGGCGGTCGGACTGCGCATCCGCTTCGTGCCGGCGCAGTGGCCCGAGAACCTGAAGGCCGCGCGTGCCGGCTCGCTGCAGATGTGGACGCTCGCCGATTCCGCGACCGTGCCCGACGGCCAGCCCAGCATCGAGTACTTCTACGGCCCGTCCGCCGGGGCCAACAACCTCGCACGCTTTCGCCTGCCGGCCTTCGACCGGATCTACGAGCGCATGCAGACGATGCCCGACGGCCCCGAGCGCGCCGCCCTGTTCCTGGAGGCGAGCAACCTGGTCGCGGCCTACATGCCCTACCGGACGCAGGTCCACCGGCTGCTGACGGACCTCAGCCAGCCATGGATCACCGGCTGGCGGCAAGGGCAGTTTCGGGCGGAATCCTGGCAGTTCACCGAGATCGATGCCGGGATGCGGGCCCGGCTCACGGCGCAGTCCGCCTGACATCGGGCGGACCGCGGGGACGCGGCTGTAGCGAGCCACCCGCACCGATCCGGTCGATTGCGATTGCGACTGCGCCCGTCCCAGCCGTCCGGGTTGACCTGCGATTGACAGCCGCAGCGTCGCTCGCACAATCTGCGCATGACGACGACGACCTCACCAGCCGACTTCCACATCCTCCGCTACACCGCCTGGCTCGAACGCGAGCGCGGTCTTTCGTTCGATGCGTCGACGACCGACGGGTACGACGCGCTCTGGCGCTGGTCGGTGGACGATCTGCGCGCCTTCTGGTCGACCGTCTGGGACTACTTCGAGGTGCAGTCGCCGACGCGCTACGAGACGGTGCTCGACGCCGAGGTCATGCCCGGCGCGCGCTGGTTTCCGGGCGTACAGGTCAACTACGCCCGGCATGTGTTCAGCCATGCCGATGCGGCGCATGCGGCCGGCCACCCGGCGATCGTCTTTCAGAACGAGGCGATGGCCGAAGACGGTGGCGCTGGCAGGCAAGGTGACAGTGAAGGTGGCGGTGGCGGCAAGGTGCAGCAGATCACCTGGCCGGAGCTGCGCCGCCAGGTCGCCTCGCTCGCCGCCGAGCTCGAGCGCCTCGGCATCCAGCCCGGCGACCGTGTCTGTGCCTATCTGCCAAACATCCCGCAGACGATCGTCGCCTTTCTCGCAGTGGCCAGCCTGGGGGCCATCTGGTCCGTCTGCTCGCCCGACATGGGCCCGGTGGCGGTGCTCGACCGCTTTCGCCAGATCGAGCCGAAGGCGCTGATCGCCTGCGACGGCTAC
>CAXTDH010000439.1:0-3663 GCA_964242405.1 uncultured Rhizobacter sp.
CCGAGATCTACTGGAACATGCTGCAGACGGCCGAGCAGGTCGCCAAGCGCTACAAGATCGATCGCGAGCGGATGGACCGCTACGGCGCCCAGAGCCAGCAGCGCGCGGCCGCGGCACTCGAGGCAGGCAGGTTCACCGACGAGATCGTCGCCTGCACCGTGATCGCGGGCGTCGCCGATGCGCAGCTCGGCCTGCGCACCAAGGAAGTGACGATCAAGAACGACGAGGGCATTCGCCCGGGCACGACCTACGAAGGCATCATGAACATCAAGCCGGCGATTCCCGGCGGGGTGATCTCCGCCGGCAACGCCAGTCAGTTCAGCGACGGCGGCGGCGCCTGCGTGCTGATGAACGAAGAGCTGGCGTCCAAGCGCAACCTGAAGCCCATCGGCCGCTTCCTCGGCTTCGCCGTGGCTGGCTGCGAGCCCGACGAGATGGGCATCGGCCCGATCTACGCCGTGCCGAAAGTGTTGAAGAAGCTCGGGCTCAGCGTCGCCGACATCGACCTGTGGGAGCTCAACGAAGCCTTCGCCGTGCAGGTGCTGTACTGCGCCGACACGCTCGGTATCCCGATGGACCGGCTCAACGTCAACGGCGGCGCGATCGCCGTCGGCCACCCCTACGGCGTCAGCGGCCAGCGTCTCACCGGTCATGCGCTGATCGAAGGCAAGCGCCGCGGCGCCAAGAAGGTGGTCGTGACGATGTGCGTCGGCGGCGGCATGGGTGCTGCGGGCGTGTTCGAGGTCCTTTGAATCCTGCTGTCGAGCGGATGCGAGGCGGCGTCATGACGTCGGCCCGCATCCCCAGGAGTTTTTGATGAGTTACCGGCAGACGATCGACTTCCTTCTCTACGACTGGCTCGACGTCGAGTCGCTGCAGCAACGGGCGCGCTTCGCCGACCATACGCGTGAGACCTTCGCCTCGGTGATGGACACCTGCGAAAAAATCGCCCGCGAGAAATACGCGCCGTTCGCTCGCGTGTCCGATACCGAGGAGCCGTGGTTCGACGGCGACAAGGTCCACCTGCCGGCGTCCAGTCATGCGGCGGCAAAGGCGTATGCCGAGTCCGGCATGCTGGCCGCCGCGCAGGATTACGAGATTGGCGGCATGCAGTTGCCCTGCGTCGTCGAGATGGCGGCCAACAGCTTCTTCTCGAAGGCCGGAATCGGCATCGGCGGCGGCAGCATGCTGACGAGCGGCAACGCCAACCTGCTGATGGCGCACGGCACGCCGCTGCAGCAGGAGGTGTTTGCCAAGAACGAGTTCGCCGGCCGCTTTTCGGGCACGATGTGCCTGAGCGAGCCGCAGGCCGGCTCCAGCCTGTCCGACATCCTGACCCGGGCGACACCCGATGGCGACGGCTTCGAGCACGATCCGCTCGGCCCGCGCTACCGCCTGCGCGGCAACAAGATGTGGATCTCGAACGGTGAGCACGAGCTGACCGAGAACATCATCCATCTGGTGCTGGCGAAGATCCCCGGGCCGGATGGCAAGCTGATCCCCGGCACCCGCGGCATCTCGCTCTTCATCGTGCCGAAAAAAATGGTGGACGAGCAGGGCCGGCTGACCGGGGAGCGCAACGATGTGGCCCTGGCCGGCCTGAACCACAAGCTCGGCTACCGGGGCATCCCGAACACTCTGCTGAATTTCGGCGAAGGCAAGTTTCCGGTGCGGCCGGGCGCGGCCGATGGTTCCGACGACGGCAACGGCAGTGGCCACGGCAGTGCTACAGGCAACGGCAACGGCAATGACAAGGGCAGCAGCGGCGCAGGCGCCATCGGCTACCTGGTCGGCCGGCCGCACGAAGGCTTGCGCTGCATGTTCCACATGATGAACGAGGCGCGCATCGCCGTCGGCCTCGGGGCCACCCTGATCGGCTACGCCGGCTACGAAGTGGCGCTCGACTACGCCAGGAACCGTCCGCAGGGCAGACCCCCGGGCCTCGGCGGCAAGGACGTCGGCAAGCCGCAGATCCCCATCATTCGCCATGCCGACGTCAAGCGCATGCTGCTGGCGCAAAAGAGCTACTGCGAGGGCGCGCTGGCGCTCGAGCTGTACTGCGCCCGATTGGTGGATGAGTTGCACAGCGGCTCCGGGCAAGCGTCCGCCGAGGCGTCCCTGTTGCTGGAGATGCTGACGCCGATCGCCAAGAGCTGGCCGAGCGAATGGTGCCTCGAGGCGAACAGCCTGGCGATCCAGGTGCTCGGCGGCTACGGCTACACGCGCGACTTCCCGGTCGAGCAGTACTGGCGCGACAACCGCCTGAACATGATTCACGAGGGCACCCACGGCATCCAGGCGCTCGACCTGCTCGGCCGCAAGGTGGTGATGCAGGAGGGTGCGGGGTTCGAGCTCGTCTCGTCGAAGGTCGCGGCGACGATCGCCCGAAGCGCCTCTTTCGCCTCGCTCGCCGGTCACGCCCGAGGGCTGTCACAAGCCTGGAAGGAACTGGCCGATGCCACTCGCGGCGCCTGGGCCACGGGCAACCCGGAGGAAGCGCTCGCCAACGCGACGCCCTACCTGCAAGCTTTCGGGCATGCGGTGCTCGCCTGGATGTGGCTCGAAGTCGCCATTTGCGCCGAAGCCGGGTTCGACAAGCCTTCTGCCGACGAGGCGCTGCTCAAGGGCAAGCTCGCCGCCTGCACCTACTTCTTTCGCTACGAACTGCCGCGGATCGGCGCTTGGCTGCAGGTCGTCGAATCGCGCGACCCGACCTGCCGAACCATGGAAGATGCCTGGTTCTGATGCCGACAACGCCCCTTCAGTGCCGAATCGATGAGCGCGTCGATGACGAACGGGTTCGAACGATGAAGCATTCGCATTGAAGGCGACGCAGATCGATCGCCTGGTATGGCCTGCGATCTATCTCGGCCTGGCGGCGATCGCCCTAGGCTTCTCGCTGCGCCATCTCGGGGAGCCGACGCTGGGCTGGACCTTCATCGCCGCCGGCGCTGTGCTGGTGGCGATCGGTATCTGCCTGATCTGGTTAAGGTCCCGCCTGCCGGACGACAGCCCACACTGACGACGATTCATCATCGAACGGAGACGAGACACCATGAGCACCCCCTTGCGACAACTCTTCGACCTGAGCGGCAAGACCGCGCTGGTGACCGGGGGCTCGCGCGGCCTCGGGCTGCAGATCGCCGAAGCGCTCGGCGAAGCCGGCGCACGCGTGATGCTGACGTCGCGCAAGGCCTCGGACCTCGAAGAGGCGGCGGGCAGCCTGAAGGCCCAGGGTATCGACAGCCTGTGGGCCGCTGCCGACGCCAGCCGGCCGGACGAGATCCAACGAGTCGCCGGAGAGGCCATCGAGCGCCTGGGTCACGTCGATATCCTGGTGAACAATGCCGGCGCGACCTGGGGAGCGCCCGCGGAAGATCATCCCCTCGACGCCTGGGACAAGGTGATGAACCTGAACGTCCGCAGCATCTTCCTGATGAGCCAGGCGATCGGCAAGGCCAGCATGATTCCGCGCCGCCAGGGCAGGATCATCAACCTGGCATCGATCGCCGGCCTGGCGGGCAACAGCGCCGACATGACCATGCTGGCCTACAACACCAGCAAGGCGGCGGTCATCAACCTCACCCGCACGCTTGCCGGTGAGTGGGGCAAGTACAACATCAACGTCAATGCGCTGGCACCGGGCATGTTCCCGAGCAAGAT
>CAXTDH010000440.1:0-3653 GCA_964242405.1 uncultured Rhizobacter sp.
CAACACGATCGTCGTGATCGAGCACAACCTGGACGTCATCAAGACCGCCGACTGGGTGATCGACATGGGGCCGGAAGGCGGCGCCGGTGGGGGGCGGGTGCTGGTCGCCGGCACGCCGGAGGACGTGGCTCGCTGCCCCGACAGTTTCACCGGGCGCTACCTGCAGCCGCTGCTGGACGAGTCGAAGGCGCGCGCCCGGCGCCGGTGACCGGCCCACGAAAAAGCCGGTACGTGACCGGCTTTTTCGTGGCGGAACCGCCCGCCGATCAGCTCAGATGGCCGTTGATCAGCTTGGTCATCTCGAACATCGAGACCTGCGGCTTGTCGAAGATTTCCTTCAGCTTGTCGTCGGCATTGATCATCGTCTTCTTCGCTGGATCCTGCAGCTTGTTGGACTTGATGTACTCCCAGACCTTCTTCGTCACCTCGGTGCGGGGCACGGGCTTGTCGCCGATGATCGCGGCAAGCGCGGGGCTCGGCGTCATCGCCTTCATGAACGCCGCATTGGGTGTCCGCTTCTTCGCAGGCGTTGCCGCCGTCTTGGCGCCGGCCTTCTTGGCAGGGGCCCCTGCTGCTGCCTTGTTCTCTGCCGGCGCCGTCTTGGCCGCAGGGGCTTGCTTGGCTGCCGCCTTCTTGGCAGGGGCCTTCTTCGCAGTTGCCATGTCGAGTCTCTCCATCACATGAGTTGTATTGGTGTGCCCGGGTCGGGCCGGAGTCGCACGGACTTGCGCTCCCCGTAGCACCGTGCGGCGGAATGGTAATGCCTCGGCCTTCGACTGAGAAGGTGTTTCCGCCCGGAAGCACGCAATCGCCCGAGAGAGGGGGCTTCTGTCGCTACCGGACATCGGCCCAGCGGGTGCCCGCGCGTTTCGCCGACGCTGCCTGCCTTCGACGCTGCCCGCCTGCTGCCCGCCCGCTCCGCGGCGCGACCCCCTGCGGCGTTATTCTCGCCACCATGAAAATCATCGTTCGCTGGTTGCTGCTCGCGGCCGCGCTGCTGCTGGTCGCGCACCTGTGCCCAGGCGTCACCGTCAGCAACTTCCGCTCGGCACTGGTCGCCGCCTTCGTGCTGGGCTTGCTCAACACCTTGCTGCGGCCGGTGCTGGTGCTCTTGACACTGCCGGTCACCGTCTTGACGCTCGGCCTCTTCCTGTTCGTCATCAACGCGCTGCTGTTCTATTTCGCCGCATCGCTGCTCGACGGGTTCCAGGTGGCGGGCTTCGGCGCGGCCCTCGTCGGGTCGCTGGTCTACAGCCTCTGCGGCATGGTGATCGACGTGGCGATGGAGCGGCTTTTCGCACGCGGTGTGTCGGTCTCCGGCTGATCTCGGCTGATCCCGATCGATACAGGCCGGGTCGGCGACCAGGCATAGCACCCTGGGTTCCTGGCCGGCACCTCGGTGGCGGCGACAGCAGCCGTCGGTCGAATCAAGCGACCGACGGTCAGCGCAGCTCTTTCTCGTTCGCTACCTGCAGCCGTCGGAGCGCCTCGACGTCTCGCAACCTCGCATCGATCACCGAGGCGTCGATGAAATCGACCGCGCCGCTGTTGCGGGCGCGCTGCTGGCCGGCGCGCAGCCGGTCGGCCGCGCCGTTCAGGTCGCCGAGCGCGAGCCGGGCTTCGGCATCGGCGCGGACGGCCCGCAGTGGCTCGTTCAGCTTGGCGTCGCTCTGGCTGAGAGCCGTCCAGGCCAGCGAATCCAGCGGGTGGATCGCGACCCAGGTCTGCAGGTCGGAGACGCTTTGCTTGAGGCGCGGGTCGTTCGGTGCCGCTGCCGGGGTCGCCGCGAGCGCGATCTGGTTTTCGAGCAGCCTCACCGGCCGCGAGCCGTCGGCAGCGATGGGTTGCAGCGCGCTGATCGCCCGGCCGACGTCACCCCGGGCGAGCGACGACTGCACTTGAAGCAGTACGACGGCCCGCTCGGCGCGCCGGTCGCCGCGCGGGCTGCCACGGACGAGCGCGAGCGCGTTGGCGATCGACGTGTCGGCGCGCGACCAGTCGTGCAGCAGGGTGGCTGCCAGGCCGCTCGTGTAAGCGCTCAGCAGCTTGTCGGTGACGCTCGTCGACAGGCGGTCGCCGTCGAGCGCCTCCCAGCGCCGCAGCGCGTCGAAGCGCTGATCCATCATCACCCGGGCCCGTGCCTGCGCGGCGGTGTGCTCCAGCACGCTCACCAGTGGCGCCTGCGGCGTCGTCCCCAGGCGGGAGCGGGCCTCGCTGATGCGTTCGGTGGTCAGCGGGTGACTGCGCAGGTAGGGGAAGCCGCCGCTGTCGTTCAGGCGCGAGGTCTGGTCGAGCTTCTCGAACATCGCCACCATGCCGCTCGGCTGGAAGCCGGCGCCGGCCATCACGGCGAAGCCGACCCGGTCGGCCTCGCGCTCCATGTCGCGCGAGAAGTTGAGCTGCCCCTGGGCGATCAGGGCTTGGCTGCCGGTGACCGCTGCCGCTGCCGCGTCGCCGGTGCTGGGGCCGGCGCGGCTCGCCGCCAGCACGCCCAGCAGCATCGCCGCCAGGCCGAGCAGCGACTGGCGCTTGCCGTTGCCGATGCTGCGGGCAATGTGGCGCTGGGTGATGTGCGACATCTCGTGCGCCAGCACCGAAGCGAGCTCGTCGCGGGTGGTGGTCATCGACATCAGGCCGAGGTTGACGCCGACGTAGCCGCCCGGCAGCGCAAAGGCGTTGACCTCCGGGTCGCGGACCAGGAACGGCTCCCAGGCCATGCGTTCGTCGAAATCGGGCGTGATGTTGCCGCGTTTGCGCGCTTCGGCCACCAGCGGCTGAAAGATCGACTGCAGGTATTCGAGCAGCACCGGGTCGTCGAGGTATTGCGGATCGACGCGGATCTCGCGCATGATCTCGTCGCCCAGCTTGCGCTCCGTGCCGAGGCTGAAGTCTTCGCCCGACGGTTCGCCGAGCGCCGGCAGACGCGCCTGCGCCCAGGCCGACGGCGGCGCCGCCGATGTCAGCAGCACGGCAGCGGCGCAGACCGAGGTGACGATCGATCGAAGGCGATAGGTCGAGCGGGTCATGGTGGCCGGGGAAAAGTCGGTGCGGTGTGGTCCGGGTGCAATCGGCGCTCGCTGCGAGACTGCGTCGATATGATGCCCGACATTCGTTTCGAGACTGTTTCGCATGCCAGCGACCTTGCCACCCGCATCAGACGCTGCTGCCAGCCCGTCGGATCCGGCGTCCATGCCGGAGTTCCACCCGCCGCTCGAGTCGCCCCTGACGCATTTCGACGCTCAAGGGCAGGCGCACATGGTCGACGTCGGCGCCAAGGCCGAGACGCATCGCGTCGCCAGGGCGAGCGGCGTGATCCGCATGCAGCCCGCCACGCTCGCACTGATCGCCAGCGGCAGCGCGAAGAAGGGCGATGTGCTCGGCGTCGCGAGGGTCGCCGCGGTGATGGCCGCGAAGCGGACTTCCGAGCTGATCCCGCTGTGCCATCCGCTCGCAATCACTCGGGTGGCCGTCGACTTCGAGGTCGATGCGGCGGTCAGCAGCGTGCGTTGCACCGCGCAGGTCGAGACGCTCGGCCGCACCGGCGTCGAGATGGAAGCGCTGACCGCGGTGCAGATCGGCCTGTTGACCGTGTATGACATGTGCAAGGCCGCCGACCGGGGGATGGTCATCGGCGAGGTGCGGGTACTGGAGAA
>CAXTDH010000441.1:0-3626 GCA_964242405.1 uncultured Rhizobacter sp.
GGATACGGCTGTCAGTGAAGGAGGGTGAGTTCGCGTACGGGTTTGATTGAGGCGCAGGCGAGCCGGCCTCAACCACGCACCGACCATCCAAGCGCCGCGGCGCGGGTCTCGCGCTCGATCGCTGTGATGAGTCGCTCGGCCAAGCCCTCTTCCAGGGCCGACAGTCCGAGCCCATCGCCGTCGACCGCGGGCCGCGCGACGGCCACCACGCCGTGGCGACGCAAGGCCGCGGCGCGCGTTGCCCAGTCGTCGCCGAGCAGCGCGAGCACGGTATCGGGCGCGATTGCCGGCGGAGCCGCCGCCAGCGGCGAAAGCAGCAGCACTTGCGACTGTAGCCACCACGCGAAGTTGCTGTCGTCGAACGCCTTGGCGATCCGCGCGCTGCGCGTCGTGCAGACCAGCGCGACCGCGGCCCGTGGCCCGCGCAGCCATGCGAGCCCACTGGCGAGTAGCGAGGGCGCGGGTGCGCACTTGGTGAAATCTTCGTTGCCGTCGCCACTCTCGAGCCAATCGGTCGAGGTCGGCACGACCGGTTCGGAACACAGAAAGGTCACCCGCGCGGTCTCCGCCATGGCGCGCGACCATACATCCGCGACCCGCGGTGGAACGCCGCCATCGAGGGCATCTGGCGCGTCCCAGCCGAGGAGCAGCGCCTGCGGCGCCGCGACCGCACCGAGGTCGCCGAGTTGCCAGTGCGGTTCGATCGGGCCTCGCTGCGCCCACAGCGTCAAATCGGTCACGGCGCGCTCTCCTCGGGCAGCGGCGTAAACCGCGTGCCTTCTGCCCAGTCGTAGACATCGCCGGCGACGACGCTGCCGCCGTAGTAGCCGGCCGCGCCGCCGATCACGCAGCCGATGACGCCGCCCGCGGCCGTGCCGATCGGCGTCGCGAGCGTGCCCAGCGCCGCCCCGCCGGCGCCGACGAGTTCACAACCGGCCCAGGCGGCGGCCCAGCCCGCCACCACTTGGGAAGCGCGGCGCAGCGGCCGATCCGCTTGCACGATCGACACCACGTCGACGAGCACACCGACGACCAGCAGCACGCGCCCGGCATAGCGGAAGTACTTCGCCGCCTGGTAGGTCGCGGTGCCGAGGCGGCCCGCCGGCGTGTGGTCGGCGACACCGAAATTCGCATGCGTGCCGCTCTGATTCCAGTGGTAGTTGATGCTTTTCGTCTTGATGTTGTAGCCGTAGTCCAGACGCAGGTGGCGCTTGCCGCCCACGTCCTGAAAGAACAGCGTCGAGGTCGAGCCGGTCGCCGGAACCCAGCCCCGCGGCGCGAACTCGATCGCCAGCCCGTTCGTACCCGGAATGGGTATGCGCACGGCGCTCGGCAGCCCGAGCCCGACCGGGATCGCGCCCAGCCAAGGCGTCTCGGCGGGGCCTGCCGGCGGCGCGGTCGCCGCGCGCGGCGCGCTGCCCGGCGCCGGCATGCCGATGCGTGCGTTGGTCCCGGCGTCGATCGGCTCATGGCCGGCTTCGGTCGCTGTCTGAGGGATGCGCTGGCCGCCCACTCTTTCCTCCGATGCGTTAATCGCGATCGCCCAGGCGACCCGCGTGCTCGCTGCGGGAATGCTAGCGGACCAGGCCCGAAGGCAAAGTGACTTTCGCCGTGAGACCTTGAGGTGGGCCGCTTGCATGACTTTCGTCGCTTCACGGGCCGTGGTGCGATCCGTATCGTCGCGTTGGCAATTCAAGCCAACACGTCCCCATGCCGGCCCCCATCACACTCAAGTCCCCATTGCCGGCGAAAGACCTGATGTTCGAGTCGATGACTGCATCCGCCGGCCTGAGCATGTTGAGCGAACTGCAGCTCGGCCTGGTCAGCGAAAAGCCCGACCTCAAACCCGAAGACCTGTTGGGCAAGCCCATGACCGTGAGCGTCGCGTTGCGTGACGACAAGCAGCGTCATTTCCACGGCTATGTCACCCGCTTCGGCATCGGCGCGCACCGGGGCCGCTTCTTCGGCTACCAGGCCAGCGTGCGGCCGTGGCTGTGGTTCTTGACGCGCACGGCCGATTGCCGAATTTTCCAGGAGTTGAGCGTACCCGACATCGTCAAGCAGGTGTTCGAGGACCATGGCAATGCCAACTTCGAGTTCAAGCTGTTCCGCAGTTACCGCAAGTGGGTCTATTGCGTGCAATACCGCGAGACCGACTACAACTTCATTGCGCGGCTGCTCGAGCACGAAGGCATCTACTGGTATATCGAGCATGGCGACGGCACCAGCAAGGTGGTGCTCGTCGACTCGCAGAGCGCGCATGATCCAGCGCCGGACTGCAAGTCGCTTCCCTACTACGAAGATGCGGCCGCCGCCACGCCCGACACCGAGTGCATCTCCGACTGGCGCTTTGCGAGCGAAGTCGAGAGCGACAAGGTCATGATCACCAGCTACGACTTCGAGCGCCCATCGACGAGCCTGAAGGCTGATTCGAGCAAGTCGCACAAGTACTCACTGCCGGAATTGGAGATGTTCGACTTCCAGGGCGACTACGTGCAGTCCGGCGACGGCAAGCAGTGGGCCGAGGACCGGCTCGACGAGCACCAGAGCCGTTTCCAGATGGCGCACGGCGGCTCGAACGCGCACGGCATCGAGGTCGGCCGGCTGCTCGAACTCGCCAAGCACCCGCGCGCCGACCAGAACAACCAATACCTGATCACCGCCATCTCGGTGAACGCGCACGTCGACGCCTATGAGTCCGACAGCAGCGCCGGCGCGTTCCGCTGCGACTTTTCGGCGATCCCCTCGGCCCAGCAGTTCCGGCCGCCGCGGCGCACGCCCAAGCCGTTCGTGCAAGGGCCGCAGACGGCGGTGGTCGTGGGGCCGGGCGGGGAAGAGATCTACACCGACAAATACGGCCGGGTGAAGGTGCAGTTTCATTGGGACCGGCTGGGGCAGAAGAACGAGAAGAGCTCGTGCTGGGTGCGTGTGTCGCAGCCGTGGGCGGGCAAGGGCTGGGGCGCGGTCTCGATCCCGCGCATCGGCCAGGAGGTGGTGGTCGACTTCCTCGAGGGCGACCCTGATCAACCGATCGTGACGGGCCGCGTCTACAACGCCGAGCAGACGCCGCCATTCCCGCTACCCGAGGGCGCGGTCGTCAGCGGCATCAAGTCGAAGAGCCACAAGGCGGGCGGCTACAACGAGATGTCGATGGACGACACGCCCGGCAAGGAGAAGTTCACGATCCACGGCCAGTACGACATGGGCTCGACGGTCGAGCACGACCAGACGACGACGGTCAAGAACAACCGCACCGACAAGGTCGACGTCGACGACTCGGAGACCGTGGGCAACAACCAGACGCAGACGGTCGGCGTGAACCAGACGATCAAGATCGGCGGTGATCGGAAGAAGACCGTCAGCGGCAGCGAGACGACCGGGATCGCGGTCAACCGCAAGGAGACGGTCGGCGGCACCGAGACCATCGTGATCACGGGGCACCGTTCGGAGACGGTTAACGGTGGCGAGGACGTGACGATCAACGGTTCGCAATCGATTTCGGTCAGCTCGACCAAGACCGAGACGATTTCCATCGCGAGTGCACTGACCATCGGCGCCGGCTATCAAGTGAGCGTCGGGGCGGGCATGAACGAAACCGTCGGCGCCGTCAAGGCGCAGGACGCCAA
>CAXTDH010000442.1:0-3622 GCA_964242405.1 uncultured Rhizobacter sp.
GATGCAGGCCACGAGCGCCAGCCCGAGCCCGAGGTTCAACATGTGCTGCCCGGGAAACTGCACCGGCGCCCCCTGGAACAGCCGGAACTTGTACTTTCCCGAGAGCTTGCCGAAGGCGATCACCGAGCCGCTGAAGGTAATGGCGCCGATCGCCGCGCCCAAGGCCAGTTCGAGCCGGTTGCCGCCAGGGATCGGCTCGCCGCGGGTGACGATGCCGAAGGCATAGGGTTCGGCCACCGCCGAGATGGCGATGAACACCGCCGCCAGGCCGATCATGCTGTGCATGAAGGCGACCAGTTCCGGCATCTTCGTCATTTCGACCTTCTGCGCCATGAACGCCCCGGCGCCGCCGCCGATGACGAGCGCGACCAGCACCCACGCCAGGCCACCCACGCCGCTGGTGCCACCACCGCCGCCGGTGGTCGATCCGGCAGCCATCGACTGGTCGGCAATCTTCCAGATCAGCGCCGCGGTGGTGACGACCGCCAGCAGCATCCCGGCCATGCCGAAGACGTTGCCGCGGATCGAGGTCGTCGGGTGGCTCAAGCCCTTCAGCGCCTGGATGAAGCAGACGCTCGCAACCAGATAGAGCAGGGTGACGAGGTTCAGGCTCATGCCGGATCCTTCGCGGCAGTTGCCGGGGTCACCACCGCCGGAGCCTTCTTCTCCTTCTTGCGGAACATCTCCAGCATTCGTCGCGTGACCAGGAAGCCGCCGAAGACGTTGACCGCCGCGAGCGCCACCGCGAGCACGCCGAAGGTCTTGCCGATGAAGGTTTCGGTGAGCGCCGCCGCGAGCATCGCGCCGACGATCACGATCGCCGAAATTGCGTTCGTGACGGCCATCAGCGGCGTGTGCAGCGCCGGCGTCACCGTCCAGACGACGTGGTAGCCGACGTAGATCGCCAGCACGAAGATGATCAGGTTGGTCAGGGTGTGGGATACGACTTCCATCGCTACTCTCCTTTGTTCGTCGTTGTGGTTCGTCGTTGTTACTTACGCAGCACCGCGCCGGCTTGCGTCATCAAGCAGGCGGCCACGATGTCGTCGTCCATCGGCACGGCGAAGCCGGCTTCCTTGGTCAGCACCAGCTTGAGGAAGTCGAGCACGTTGCGGGCGTAGAGCGCCGAGGCGTCGGCCGCGACCCGCGCCGGCAGGTTCGTCTCGCCGACGATGGTGACGCCGTGCTTGACCACCGTCCGGTCGGCCTCGCTCAGCGTGCAATTGCCACCGGTCAGGCCACCTTGGGTGTCGGCGCCACGGCCGGCGGCGATGTCGACGATCACCGAGCCGGGTTTCATCGCCCGGACCATCTCCTCGGTGACCAATGTCGGCGCGGCCCGGCCGGGGATCAGCGCTGTCGAGATGACGATGTCGGCGGCGGCGACCCGCTTGGCGACCTCGACGGCCTGCCGGGCCAGCCAGGCCGGCGGCATCGGCCGGGCGTAGCCGCCGACGCCCTCGGCCGCAGCCTTCTCGTCCGCCGTCTCGAATGCCACGTCGATCAACTTGGCGCCGAGCGACTCGACCTGCTCCTTGACGCTGGGCCGCACGTCGCTCGCCTCGATCACGGCGCCCAGGCGCTTGGCGGTGGCGATCGCCTGCAGGCCGGCCACGCCGACGCCCAGGATCACAACCCGCGCCGCCTTGACCGTGCCGGCCGCGGTCATCAGCATCGGCAGGAAGCGCTGGTACTTCTCGGCGGCGATCATCACCGCCTTGTAGCCGGCGATGTTGGCCTGTGACGACAGCACGTCCATGCTCTGCGCCCGGGTGGTGCGCGGTGCCGCCTCGAGGGCGAAGGCGGTCAGCCCGGCGGCGGCCAGGCGCTGCAGGCCAGGCGCGTCGAAGGGGTTCAACATACCGACGAGGGCGGCGCCCGACTTCATCATCGGCAGCTCTTCATCGCTCGGCGGGCGCACCTTGAGCACCAGGTCGGCACCGAGGGCGCCGGCGCGGTCGGTAATTTCGGCGCCGGCCGCCTGGTAAGCCGCGTCGGTCACGCTCGCCGCCACGCCGGCGCCCGATTGCACCCGGATCGTAAGGCCCTGGGCCGCAAGTTTTTTGACCGTCTCGGGCGTCGCGGCCACCCGCGTTTCGCCAGCCAACGTCTCGAGCGGAACTCCTGTCAGCATCGCGTCTCCCCCTATTGGTGTTGTGCGCGGATTTTGCAGCAACGCGGATGCCTGGCGACCGGAGGCCCGGGCGACGACGCGACCGAGGGCCGCCTCGGCAACGACGACCGGTCACCGAGCCGGCCGGCCCGCCGCTCGGCGACGACGCGTCGCCGCTTGCCCGGGGCTGACCGTCGGCGCTGGATCGGGCACACTCGGCGGGAAGCCTGCTTCTGCGCTTTCACCCATGCCGATGACCACCCCGACCCCCCGCTTCGACACCTTCCTCCGACACGACGAACTGACCCGCCTGCTGCATGGCTACGCCGAAGCGCATCCCGACCTCGTTTCGGTGGCCTCGATCGGCAAGAGCCACGAAGGCCGCGACATCTGGGTCGCGACCGTCACCAACACCGAAACCGGCGCCGACACCGACAAGCCCGCGTTCTGGGCCGACGGCAACATTCACGCCGCCGAACTCACGGCCAGCACGACGGTGCTGTATTACCTGCACCAGCTCGTGACCGGCCACGGCAGCGACCGGCAGGTCACCCAGCTGCTCGACACCCGCACCGTCTACCTCTGCCCGCGCCTGAATCCGGACGGCGCCGAGCTGGCCCTGGCGCCCACGCCGCGCCACATCCGCTCGAGCGTGCGCCGTTATCCGCACGACGAGGAGCATGTCGACGGCCTGACGGTGACCGACATCGACGGTGACGGCCGCATCCTCACCATGCGCATCCCCGACCCGCACGGCGGCTTCAAGCGCGCCGAGCAGGACGCCCGCCTGATGGTGCCGCGCCGCCCCGGCGAATTCGGCGGCGAGTACTTCCGGCTGATGCCCGAGGGCCTGATCGAGAACTACGACGGCCTGACCGTCAAGGTCAACAAGGACCTCGAAGGCCTGGACCTGAACCGCAACTTCCCCGCCTTCTGGCGCCAGGAGCACGAGCAAGTCGGTGCGGGCGACTACCCGACCAGCGAGCCGGAGGTCAAGGCGATGGTCGACTTCATCGTCAAGCACCGCAACATCGGCGCGGCCATCAGCTACCACACCCATGCCGGCGTGATCCTGCGGCCGATGGGAACGATGAGCGACGACGACATGATCCCCGAGGACCTGTGGTCGATCAAGCGCTTCTCGGCCCTCGGCACCGAGCTGACCGGCTACCCGGCGATCAGCATCTGGCACGACTTCAAGTACCACCCGAAGGAAACGATCGGCGGCACGCAGGACTGGGTCTACGAGCACCTGGGCGCGCTCTTCTGGGTGGTCGAGTTGTGGGCGCCGAACCGGGAGGCCGGCATTGAGAACTACAAATGGGTCGACTGGTACCGGGAGCACCCGGTGGAAGACGACCTGAAGCTGCTCAAGTGGAGCGACGAGCAGTGCGGCGGCCGGGCCCACGTCGACTGGCAGCCGTTCCAGCACCCGCAGCTCGGCGCGGTCGAGATCGGCGGCTGGGACAAGATGAACTACTGGCGCAACCCGCCGCCGCACCTGCGCGA
>CAXTDH010000443.1:0-3617 GCA_964242405.1 uncultured Rhizobacter sp.
CGGCTGATCACGCAGATGTACTTCGAGGGCGACCCGCTGATCGCCAACTGCCCGATCCTGGGCATCGTCGGCAGCGAGGAGCAGATCCGTGGCCTGATCGCGCTGCAGGACCTGAGCGCCTTCATTCCGCTCGACTCGCGCGCCTACCGCTTCGACATCGTGCTGCGCGGCCACCGGGCGACGCTGTTCGAGAACCGCGTGCAGCAGACCGCAGCGCCCACCCCGACGACGCCGGCGATGCCGATGCCGTCGATGGCGCAAGGAGACGCGCGATGAGCGCCCCCAACAGCGGCCCGGCCGGCGCCCCTGCCGCCGCGCCGACCAGCGCCCTCTATTCCACCGCCTCCACGCCCTGGGCGGCACCGGGCGGCAGCCGCCTGGTCGTGCGGCGGGAAACCGCCTCGCAGACGGCAGGGCCCTACGTCCACATCGGCCTGGCACCGAAGGTGGCGGGCTTCGACATCTTCGAGCGTGACTTCGGCAACGTGCTGACGAACGCCGAAACGCGCGGCGAGCGCATTCGCATCGAGGGCCGCGTCTTCGACGGCATCGGCACCGTGCTGAAGGATGCGCTGATCGAGATCTGGCAGGCCAACGCCGAAGGCAAGTACGCCCATCCGGCCGACCGCCAGCCGGGCAAGTCGCTCGACCCGAACTTTCGCGGCTGGGGCCGGGCGTGCACCGACTTCGAGACCGGCGTCTACTCGTTCGAGACCGTCAAGCCGGGTGTCGTCGAAGGCCGCAACGGCCGCTTCATGGCGCCGCACATCGGCGTCTGGATCGTCGCCCGCGGCATCAACCTGGGCCTCAACACCCGGATGTACTTCAGCGACGAGGCCGAAGCGAATGCCAAGGATGCGGTGCTGAACGTCATCGAGTGGGAGGCACGGCGCGCCACGCTGGTGGCGCGGCGGGAGGACCGGGACGGCGGCGTCGTCTACCGCTTCGACATCCGGCTGCAGGGAGACGGCGAGACGGTGTTCTTCGACGTTTGACGACGCGCCGCGGTCCTGCCGTTGCCGGCGGAGACTCGGGCGGTACCATTGGCGATGCCCGCACTTGCCCCAGCCCGCACCGCCCCCATGGAACGATCGACCCGCCAGCGCATTGCCATTCGCGCCGCCATCGAAGCCGCCGGCCGGCCGTTGTCGACGCAGGAGGTGCTCGACGCCGCGCAGGCGGACGTCCCTGGCCTGGCGATGGCGACCGTCTACCGCAATGTCAAGCTGCTGCTCGACGCGAGCGAGATCGCGGTCGTCACGCTTCCGGGCGAAAGCCCACGCTACGAGTCGTCGCAGCACCACCACCACCATCACTTCCAGTGCAACGACTGCAAGCGGGTGTTCGATGTGCCGGGTTGCCCCGGGCAGCTGTCGGAGCTCGCGCCCCGGGGCTTCGTCGTCGAGCGCCATGAGCTGACGCTCTATGGGCGCTGCGGCGAGTGCAATGCGGCCGTGTCGGAACGCAAACGCCGGGTACCGACTCACTGCTGATTGTTTCGCCTGCGGCGGAGCCGGCGGGTTCGTTCTCCAGCAGAGTGTCGTCGGCGGCCTGCGTCTCGCGGACGTGCAGTCGGGCGTGCGACGGCGCCAGGTACGTGCCCTCAGCGCTCCTTGAACCAGACCCCCGACGCGATCGCCGACCCCACGGTCACGCCGTAGACGACCAGCGCCAGCGCCAGCGCGACGAACGCCCAGGTGAGCGAGCCGGTCAACTTCAGCGCCAGCCAGCCGCCGCCGACGGCGATCACCATCCGCAGCAACCCGCCGAGCAGCGGCCAGCCGAGCCGCCCTGCGCCCTGCGACGCGAAGTAGAGCGACAGGCCGAGGCCGAAGAAGCCGTAGGTCGGCCCGACCAGCCGCAGGTACTCGACGCCCGTCGCGAGCATGCGTGGGTCGTGGCCGAAGAGGCCGAGCCAGGCCTCGGGCCAGATGGCCGCGGCGAGTCCGACCGCTTCGCTCAGGCCGAAGGCGAGCGCCCCGCCGGTGAGGGCGATGCGCAGCGCGCGCTGCCGCTGCCCCGCACCGATGTTGGTGCCGACAAGTGCGACCATCGGCGCGCCCAGGCCGAAGACGAGCGGGATCAGCAGGTATTCGAGCCGGGCGCCGGTGCCGTAGCCGGCGACCGCGTCCGGCCCGCCGTGGGCGCCGACCAGGGCGGTCGTCAGGGCGACGGTGAGCGACGTCTGCAAGGTGCTGATGGTGCCGACGCCGCCGACCTTCAGGATGTCGGCGAACATCGGCCAGCTCAAGGCCGACCGGCGCAGCCGCACGACGCAGCGGCCGGCGAGGATGTACCAGCCGAGCAGGCCGATCATCAGCGCGGTCGTGAGCAGGACCGCGACGCCGCCGCCGGCGATGCCCATGGCCGGCACCGGCCCCCAGCCGAAGATCAGCAGCGGCGAGAGCGGCACCAGCAGCACCACGCCCAGGCAGACGGCGAGCGCCGGCACTAGCATGTTGCCGGTGCCGCGGATCACGCTGGCGAGCGCGTTCATCAGCCAGACGAGCAGGTTGCCGGCGAAGACGACGTTCGAATACGTCATGGCCGCATCGAGCGAGGCGCCTTGCCCGCCCATCGCCGCGTAGAGCGGCCGGCCGAAGGCGAGAAACAGCACCGACGTTGCGATGCCGAGCCCGAGGTTGACGAGGATGGCGTGCAGCACCAGCGCGTCGGCGTCGTCCTTTCGACCGGCGCCCAGCGCCCGTGCCACCGCCGACGCGATGCCGCCGCCGATCGCGCCGGCCGACAGCATCTGCATCATCATGAAGCCGGGGAAGACCAGCGCCATGCCGGCGAGCGCGTCGGTGCCGAGCTTGGAGACCCACCAGGTCTCGATCAGGCCGGTCGAGGACTGCGCCGTCATCACCAGGATGTTCGGCCAGGCCATTGCCAGCAGCGTCGGCACGATGGCACCGTGCAGCAGGCGGCGGGTGCGCGGGTTCATCGGTGCGGCGCCAACGCCGGCGAGATTCGGCAGGCCGGCGGTCAGGGTGATGCTCATCATGTTCCTCTCAAGCAGTCCGCCGCGGGCGCGACGCTGGCGACCGAGTGACGGCCGGGTGGTCGTGCGGCAGCGGCGCCGCCTTGGGCGTGTCGACCTTGCCGCGGACGATCCGGTAGTGCGGTTCGGTCAGCTGTTCGCCGGTGCGCCGGTCGACCAGCGCCGGCTCGACGGTCGCGCCGGTGCGGTCGTCGACCAGCCAGGCGCCGCCTTCGTCGGCCGGAAAGTGCCGCTGGCCGAACGCGAGCAGCGCCAGCAGCACGGTGCGGAACTCACGGCCACGCTCGGTCAGCAGGTACTCGTCGCGCGGCGGCCGCAGGCTGTAGGGCCGCCGCTCCAGCATGCCGGCCGCGACCAGCGAGGCCAGGCGCCGCGTCAACATGTTCGGGGCGATGCCGAGGCTCTTCTGGAACTCGTCGAAGCGCGTCAGCCCGGAGAAGGCGTCACGCAGGATCAGGATGCTCCACCACTCGCCGACCTGCTCGAGGCTGCGGGCGATCGGGCAAGCCATGTCGGCGAAGCTCTTGTGTTGCATTTCTGCATGCTACGCAAGTTACTTGCATCATGCAAGTGACGGGCGAACGTTCCACCGGTCAGGCGGCTCGTATACGAC
>CAXTDH010000444.1:0-3611 GCA_964242405.1 uncultured Rhizobacter sp.
CGCCACCGTCCGGTAGCCGAGCGCACGGGCGCTGCGCATCACCCGCAGGGCGATCTCGCCGCGGTTGGCGACGAGGACCTTCCGAAACGGGGTGCGGGCGGGCGAGCGGGTGGCGGTCATGCGGGTCGGCGTTCGAACAGAGGGCACGGGTGGCGGCCACGTCAGCGCGCGAAGGTGCCCATGAACTTGGTGAGGATCTGCAGCATCACCTCGTCGGCGCCGCCGCCGATCGAGGTCAGCCGGCCGTCGCGGAAGATGCGGGCAATGTGGCTTTCCGCCATGTAGCCCATGCCGCCCCAGAACTGCAGGCAGCCGTCGGCCACCTCGCGGATGACCCTGCCGGCCTTGAGCTTGGCCATGGTCGCGGTGCGGGTCGCGTCTTCGCCCGAGACCACTTGCTCCACGCCTTTGCAGCTCAGCGACCGCAATGCCTCGACCTCCGTATGCAGCTCGGCCAGCCGGTAGCCGACCCACTGGTTGTCGAGAATGGATTTGCCGAAGGCGCGGCGCTCGCGGGTGTAGCCGATCGTGATGTCGATCGCCCGCTGCGCCATGCCGCCGGTATTGAGCGCCCCCCAGAGCCGCTCGATCTGGAACTGCTCCATCTGGTAGATGAAGCCCATCCCTTCTTCGCCGATCCGGTAACGCTGCGGCACGCGCACGGCGTCGAAGTGGATCTGCGCCGTGTCGGAGGCGTGCATGCCGAGCTTCTTCAGCTTGCGCGCGACCGTCACCCCCGGCGTCTTCATCGGCACGACGATCAACGACTTGTTGCGGTGGGCGGCACCCTCGCTAGTGTTCGCCAGCACGCAGCAGAAGTCGGCCTGGGTGCCGTTGGTCGTCCACATCTTGCCGCCGTCGATGAGGTAGTCGCCGCCGTCCGGCCGGGCCCGGGTCTTGATCGAGGCGACGTCGGAGCCGCTGCCGACTTCCGAGACACCGAGGCAGGCGACGTATTCGCCGCTGATGGCGGGTGCCAGGAATTCGGCCCGCAATTCGGCGCTGCCGTGCTCGGCCAGGGCGGGCGTGGCCATGTCGGTCTGTACGCCGATGGCCATCGGCACGCCGCCGCAGTCGATCTGCGCCAGGCCTTCGGCGAGCACCGCGGCGTACGAGAAGTCGAGCCCGGCGCCGCCGTTTTCAACCGGTTTGGTCAGCCCGAGCAGGCCGAGTTCGCCCATGCGCCTGAAGACGGCGTGCGCGGGGAAGATCTCCGCGGCCTCCCATTCGCCGACCTGCGGGTTGACCTCGCTCGAGATGAAGCGCGCGAGCGTGTCGCGCAGCGACTGGTGTTCGGGTGTGAGCTGCATCCGGGCCTCCTGCGGCGTCAGGGTCGGGCGACCGAGAATTGCATCTTCTGCGGCTGCCGCTGCTCGGCGTCGCGGCAGATGTCGAGCAGCGTCGCCAGCACCGCCCGGGTGTCGCGCGGGTCGATCACACCGTCGTCGAGGAGCCGGGCACTGGTCGTGAAGACGCTCATCTGGCTGTCGAAGCGCTCCACGATGCGGCGCTCCAGCTCGGCGAGTTTGCTGCGGTCGATCTCGCCGCCCTTGCGCACCATCGCCGCCTCGGTCACGTTGACCATGGTCTGCGCCGCCTGCTCCCCGCCCATCACCGACGTCCTGGCGTTCGGCCAGCTGAAGCAGAAGCGCGGGTGGAAGCCGCGGCCGCACATGCCGTAGTTGCCGGCGCCGAACGAGGCGCCGCAGTAGATCGTGATTTGCGGCACCGTCGCATTCGTCACGGCCTGGATCATCTTCGCGCCGTGCTTGATGATGCCGGCCTCCTCGTGGTCCTTGCCGACCATGAAACCGGTCGTGTTGTTCATATAGAGGATCGGCGTTTTCGATTGGCAGCAGGCCTGGATGAAGTGGGTCGCCTTGGTCGCGCCGGCGGCGTCGATCGGGCCGTTGTTGGTGACGACGCCTACGGCCGAGCCTTCGATCCGGAAGTGACCGACGACGGTCGCGCTGCCGTAGTGTTCGCCGAACTCGAGGAAGTCGGAGTCGTCGGCGAGCCGGGCGATCACCTGCTTCATGTCGACCGGGCGCTTGTAGTCGATCGGCATGAGGCCGATCAGCTCTTCGGCATGATGACGCGGCGGCTTGAAATGCCGGCGTGCCGACGGTGGCGGCGGGTCACGGTTCCAGTCGATGTGGGCGAGGATCTCGCGGGCGATGCGCAGGGCGTCTCGGTCGTCCTCGGCCAGGTAGTCGCCGAGGCCGGAGACGCTCGTGTGCATGACCGCGCCGCCGAGTTCCTCTTCCGTGGCGATCTCGCCGGTCGCGGCCTTGAGCAGCGGCGGCCCGGCCAGGAAGGCGCGCGACCGGCCGCGCACCATCACAATGTAGTCGGACAAGCCCGTCTGGTAGGCGCCGCCCGCCGTCGACGAGCCGTGCGTGACGGTTACCACCGGCAGCCCCGCCGCCGACAGCCGGGCGATGTTGCGAAACAGGCTGCCGCCGGTGATGAACTCCTCCACCTTGTAGGTCATCAGGTTGGCGCCTGCGCTCTCGACCAGCTGCACGTAGGGCAGCTTGTTCTCGAGCGCGAGTTCCTGCAGGCGCAGCTGCTTGTCGATGCCCATCGGCTGCAGGGCGCCGGCGTCGATGCCGGAGTCCGACGCGTTGACCATGCAGCGCACGCCCGACACCCAGCCGATGCCGCCGACGACGCCACCGCCGGGCACGCTCTTGTCGAGGTCGGCATCGTCGAGGCCGAGGCCGGCGAGCGAGCCGATCTCGAGGAAGTGCGTGCCCGGATCGAGCAGCAGCGCGAGCCGTTCGCGCGGCAACAGCTGGCCGCGCCTGGCAAAGCGTTCGCGCGACCTGGCCGAGGCCGCGACGCTGCGTGCCTCGTAGTGCCGGACCCGGCCCAGCAGCGCCAGCATGCCGGCGCGGTTCGCGGCGTACGCCTCGTTGCTGACGGACAGGGTCGATTCGATGATGGCCATGGGCGGGGTCGTTGACTTGCTGGCGCGAGCTTAGGCAATGGGCAGCACGCCGTCTTGCGGCAACTGGCTGTGCGAGGCCGTGCCGCGCAGGCGCACTCGCCATTTCGGCAGCAGCGCGCTCGGCTGGTACGACTGCTTGCTGCGCCGAAAACCGGCCAGGCCCATGTCCTGTTCAAAGTTCAGCCACTCGATGCGCGGCCGGGAGGCGCGGCAGAGCTGCTGGAACATCCACGGGTAGACGCCGACATGGCTGTCCAGCCCCTTGGCGAAGCGGACGACGAGGGTCGCCGGGTGCAGCGCCTGAACGAGCACGAAGCCGATCGGCCGGCCGGCCTCGAAGTGCACGTAGCCGACGAGCTGGAACGGGGCTGCAAGCGCGATGGCCTCGAGGCAAGCCGATTCGTCCGCCTCGCCCGGGGTCTTGCCCTTCTGCGCCATCCAGGCGCCGAGCACCTCGCGGGCGGCATCCGCCACATCGGGGCCGAACGGCTCGGAGGTCGGTCGGTGGCGGGCGAGAAACTGCCGCATCTGGTTGCGCTTCTTGGCGAGCGGGCGGCCCGGGTAGTCGGTGAAGCGGTCCGCCGCGTAGAGGTAGTCGGCATCGTCCGGCGACTGTGACCACTCGAAGCGCGCCGGGTCCAGCCGTGCGAGCCCATCG
>CAXTDH010000445.1:0-3600 GCA_964242405.1 uncultured Rhizobacter sp.
GGTAGCCCTGCATGCAGGCGTAGATGCAGGCGCCGATCGCGTAGATGTCGGTCCACGGGCCCATCGACGAATCGCGCCGGTACATCTCGGGTGCAGCGAATCCCGGCGTGTACATCGGGCGGATGAAGTTGCCTTCTTTCGACAGCACTTCGCGGGCGGCGCCGAAGTCGAGCAGCACCGCCTTGTTCTCGTTGGTGATGAAGATGTTGGCGGGCTTGATGTCCAGGTGCAGCATCTTGTGCTGGTGCACGATGCGCAGGCCGCGCAGGATCTCGTCGAACAGCGAGCGGATGGTCGACTCGCGGAACACCTTGTCGCGCTTCAGGTCGCGCGCGGTGACGATGAAGTCCTGCAGCGTGTCGCCCTGCAGGTAGTTCATCACCATGTAGACGGTTTCGTTCTCGCGGAAGAAGTTCAGCACCGAGACGACGCTCGGGTGGCTGATCTGCGCCAGCGACCGGCCTTCCTCGAAGAAGCTCTTCAACCCCAAGCGGTAGAGTGGCTGCTTCTCCGGCTTGACGCGGGGGGTGAGCTCACCGGGCGAGCGCTCCGCGAGCGATGACGGTAGATACTCCTTCAATGCCACCAGGCGGCGTTCGCTGTCCTCGCAAAGGTAGACGACGCCGAAGCCCCCGGCTGCCAGGCGCTTGATGACCTGGTAGCCCCCCACCACCGTGCCGGAGGGCAGGGGCGCGGGCTTGAGCTTTGACATAATTTCTGGTTTTCCCGGGTGAATACCTCATGTCAGTCTACAGCATGACCGGTTACGCCAGCGCCTCCGCTGCGCCTGCCGTCGCCCCTGAAACACCGCCTTCCGCGGACAATTTGGCAACCCGTCCAGCTGCCCCGTCGACGGCCGCCGTGAGCGTCGAAATGCGCTCGGTCAACGCCCGATTCCTGGACATCGCCTTTCGCCTGCCCGATGAATTCCGCTCGCTGGAGCCGGCCCTGCGCGAGCTCGTCTCGGCGGCTTTCAAGCGCGGCAAGATCGAACTGCGGCTCAATGCCCGGGCTGAATCGGAGAGCTCTTGGCCGCAGCCGCAGCCGGATCAGCTCAACCGGCTCGGCCGGATCGAAGGCCTGGTCCAGGCCTGGTTGCCGCAGGCGCAGGGGTTGTCGGTCCACGAGGTGCTGCAATGGTGCAAAGGCGCGGCCCCGGCGGACAAGCTCGACGATGCCGCCCTCGACGCGGCCAGGCGCTGCATCAAGGGCTTGCGCGAAGCGCGGGCACGTGAGGGCAAACGGCTGGTGGCGGTGCTGAGCGAGCGCGTCGAGCGGCTGCGCGAGTTGGCGGCTCAGGCCGAACCGCTGGTGCCCATGGTCGTCAAGCGCCAGCAGGAGCGCTTCGTCGAACGCTGGGCGCAGGCACTGGAGGCGTCGGGCGCGGCTCAGACCCTCTCTCGCGAGGCGCTGAACGAGCGGGCGTTGAACGAAGCCGCTGCCTATTCGATCCGGATCGACGTGGCCGAGGAACTGGCTCGGCTGCGCTCGCATCTCGACGAGATCGCGCGGCTGTTGAAGGCAGGCGGCGAGATCGGCAAGCGGCTCGATTTCCTCATTCAGGAGCTGCTGCGCGAAGCGAACACACTGGGCTCGAAGGCGTCGGTGCTGGAGCTGACGAACGTGTCGGTGGAGATGAAGGTGGCGATCGAGCAGTTGCGTGAGCAGGTGCAGAACATCGAGTAGGCAGGAGACGCCGGTCACGGACGGCAACGCAAGGCTGGCTTGCCGCGGGCAAGATCGATCGCAGGGTCGGTGACGGCCCCGCCTTCTTTGCGAGCAATGCAGGGACATCGAGGAGCATCCATGCGCCACATCCAATTACCCCAGGGCACGACGCCCCTTTCACTGCCGGTGCTCGGTCTGGGCACCTGGCGTTTCGGCGAGTCACGCGCCGCTCGTGCAGCGGAGGTGGCCTCCGTGCGCACCGCTCTCGAACTCGGCTATCGCCTGATCGATACCGCCGAAATGTACGGCGAAGGCGGCGCCGAGGAGGTCGTGGGCACGGCGCTGAACGAGGCGATCCGCGCCGGCGACGTGCGGCGGGAAGAAGTGATCATCGTGAGCAAGGTGGTTCCGTACAACGCGAGCCGCAAGGGCACACGAGCCGCCTGCGAACGAAGTCGACAGCGCCTCGGCGTGGACCACATCGACATCTACCTGCTGCACTGGCGCGGGCAGGTTCCGCTCATCGAGACCGTCGAAACGCTGGAGGAGCTGGCCACGGCGGGCCACATCCGGCGCTGGGGAGTCAGCAACTTCGATGTCGACGACATGGAGGAACTGGCCGTGATCAGCGAGAACTGCGCGCTCGACCAGGTCTGGTACTCGCTGAGCGAACGGGCTCCGGAGTTCGCGTTGCTGCCCTGGCTGCACGCGCGGGGCATGCCACTGATGGCCTACAGCCCGGTCGACCAGGGCCGTGCGGCTGCCGATCCCGTGCTCGTGCAGATCGCTGCCGAGCGCGGCCTGACGGCGGTGCAGGTGGCGCTGGCGAGCCTGCTGACTCAGCCGGATGTGATCGCGATCCCGAAGGCGACGGGCTCGGCGCATCTGCGTGAGAACTTGGCGGCGGTCGATGTCCTGCTGAGCCACGCCGACGTGCAGGCGATCGAACGGCGTTTCCCGCGGCCGATCCGCAAGACGACGTTGGCGATGAACTGAGACCTGCCTTCGTCGGCCAGCGGATACCACCCCGTCGCGCCGCGGATCGGTGCCGCCCTGCCACGTCGGCCGTCCGCCCGTGCGGGCCTGGATGATCAAACCGACGCTGCTCGATACAGTCGATCCGGAGCCGGCGACAGCGACCCTTCCTCTTCGAAGGAGAGCACATGATGAACCCCCAAGTTCTGATCATCGGCGCCGGCCCGGTCGGTCTGACCATGGCCCTGGCACTCGCGCGCCAGGGCGTGCGGTTGCGCATCGTCGAGAAGAATGCCGAGCGCACCGACAAGTCCAAGGCACTCGTGCTGTGGCCGCGCACGCTCGAGCTGCTCGACATCCAGGGCTGCGTACAGCCCTTCGTCGACGCCGGGCTCGAGGTCCGCGACGCGCGCATCCTTGCCGACGACCGCGAGCTGGTGCACGTGTCGTTCGACGTCGCACGCAGCGTGTACCGCTACGCGCTGATGCTGCCGCAGAGCGACACCGAGCGCCTGCTGCAGGAGCAGCTCGACCGCCTCGGGGTCGTCGTCGAGCGGCGCACCGAGTTGATTTTGTTCGCGGACCACGGCGACGCCGTCTCAGCCGTACTGCGCCGTACCGACGGCAGCGACCGCAGCGACAGCAGCGACGAAACGGTCCGCGCCGACTGGCTCGTCGGCTGCGACGGCGCGCACAGCACCGTGCGCCATGGCCTCGCGTCGGCGAGCTTCGAGGGCAGCACGCTGCCGTCGAACTGGGTGTTGGCGGACGTGTCGATCGGCGGCGCCGCGTTGCCCGATGACCTCAGGATCTGCTTCTCGAAGCACGGCTTGCTGGCTTTCTTCCCGATAGGCGACGGCCGCTTTCGCGTCATCGCCGAAACCGGTGCCGCGACACCTGATGCCCTGCCCGATCCGACGCTGGCCGAGATCCAGTCGTTGGTCGATGCCCGTGGCC
>CAXTDH010000446.1:0-3591 GCA_964242405.1 uncultured Rhizobacter sp.
TCCACAGCCTCAGCGGCGAGCCTAAATTCGGTTCCGGTGGGGAATTCAGCGGCTACTGGGGCGTGGCGCGCGACGTCACCGATGAGATCTCGGCGCAGCGCACCGTCGAGGCGAGCGAAAGCCGATACCGCGAGCTGTTCAACCGCTCGCCGTCGCCGATCTTCGTCCACCGACGTGGCCTGATCGTCGACGCCAACCCGGCAGCGGCACGGCTGTTCGGCTTCGCCGACGCCGAGGCGATGAACGGCTTCGACTCGATGAGCCTGTTCGCTCCCGGCGAGCCGCGCGACGCGGCGGTTCGGCGCCTGGCGCAACTCGAGGCGCTGCCGATCGGCGAGGGCTTGCCAGTGCGCGATTTGCAGGTGCGTTCGGTCGACGGCCGCTCGCTCAGCGTGCAGTCGACCGCTGTCCGGGTCGACACCGCGAGCGGTCCGGCGATGCTGTCGATCTTCTTCGACATCACCGCCCGGCAGGCGGTCGAGGGCGCGCTGCGGCGCTCGGAGGCGATGCTGTCGCACCTGTTCGCGACCAGCCCCGATTCGCTTTCCCTCAAAGACAGGGCGAGCGGCCGTTACACCATGGTCAACCCCGCCTTCTGCCGCCTGACCGGCTTCAGCGCCGACGAGGTGATCGGCCGGACGATGACCGAACTCGGGCTCTGGCAGGACCCGCGCGACGGCAATCGCCTGATCGAGCGGCTGGAGGCGGAGGGCACCGTCACCGACTGGCCTTCGGTGTTCGTCACGAAATCGGGTGCCCTGGCGTCGGTGCTGTTATCGGTGGGCCGCTTCGTGATGGATCAGCGCGACTACCTCGTCGTCAACGCCCGGGACGTCACCCGCAGCGAGCGGACACGCCTGGAACACGCTGCGATCCTCGACCGGGCTTCGATCGGCATCGCCTTCACCCGCGATCGGCGCTTCGTGCAGGCCAACCCGTTCTTCGAGGCCATGTTCGGCTGGCCGCGCGGCGGCCTGATCGGCCAGGCCGGCAGCGCCGTCTGGTCCGGCACGGCCGCCGCCGGGGAAGCCGAGGGCGACGGCAGCGCCGATGCCGATGCCGACATCGACGCCCTCGCCGGCCCGTTGCTGGCCGCCGGCAAGCCGTTCGAGATCGAGCGGCAGATGCGCCGTCGCCCGGTCGCGAGCGGCGAGCGGTTCTGGTGCCGGCTGCTCGCCCGTGCGGTCGACCCGGACGATCCGGCGCGCGGCGGCACCATCTGGATCGCCGAGGACGTGACCGAACGGCGCCGACTCGACCAGGCGCTCGCCGCCGCGCGTGACGCGGCCGAGGCGGCGAGCGTCGCCAAGAGCGCCTTTCTGGCCAACACCAGCCACGAGATCCGGACGCCCCTGAACGGCCTGCTCGGGCTGACCCGGCTGGCGCTGCAACCCGGCGTGACGGAGGCCCGTCGGCGCGAGTACCTGATGCAGATCCTCGACAGCGCCGAAGGCTTGTCCAGCATCATGTCCGACATCCTCGATGTGGCCAAGATCGAGGCTGGCAAGATCGCGCTCGAGAGCCTGCCGTTCGACCTGCGCGAGTGGCTTCGGGCGGTGCACCATTCGTATCAGCCGGTCGCCGAATCCAAGGGTGTCGAATTGCGGCTGGAGATCGATCCGTCACTGCCGACGACGGTGCGCGGCGACCCGGTCCGGCTGCGCCAGCTGCTCTCGAACTTCATCTCCAATGCGCTCAAGTTCACCGAGCGGGGCGAAGTCACCGTCCACGCCGGGCGGGCCGAGAAGACCGGCGACACCCGCTTGTCGGTCAGCGACACCGGCCCGGGGATCGATGCGAGCGTGCAGGAACGACTCTTCATGCCGTTCTCGCAGGGCGATTCCTCGACGACCCGGCGCTACGGCGGCACCGGTCTCGGCCTGTCGATCTGCCGCGAACTCGCCCGGCTGATGGGTGGGCGGGTCGGCGTTTCGAGCCAGGCGGGCGCCGGCAGCGTCTTCTGGGCCGAACTGCCGTTACCGCACGACCAGCCCGCAAAAGCGCCCGAGAACAGCGAGACCGCCGACATCGCAAGGCTGGTGGGCAAGCGGGTCCTCATGGTCGAGGACAACCCGGTCAACATGATGATCGGCGTGGCGATGCTCGAGCACTGGGGGGTTCGCGTCGACCAGGCCTTCGACGGCCGGATGGCGGTCGATGCCGTGCACGCCGCCAGCGCCCGAGGCGAGCCCTTTCATGCCGTGCTGATGGACGTGCAGATGCCGGTCATGGGCGGCCACGAGGCCTCGCGCGAGCTGCGCCGTACGGTGTCGCCGGAAACTTTGCCGATCATCGCCCTGACCGCGGCGGCGCTCGTTTCCGAGCGCGATGAAGCATTCGCCGCCGGCATGGATGATTTTTTGACCAAGCCGATCGACGCCACCCGCCTGCGCCAGACGCTCGCACGGCGGGTGGTCGGCTGAAGTGGTCGAATCAACTCCGCGCCCGCTTGCTCAGTCCCGGTAGTACACGATCTGGTGGCTGCTCGCCAGCAACTGCTCGCCCATCCCCCAGACCTCGGCGCTCTGGTCGAAGTAGCCGTTGCGAAAGTTGACGGCCCGGGCGACGCCGAGCACCGGCGTCGTGCCCTGGGCGGCCAGCAGCGCCGCGTCGGCATGGAAATAAGTGGTCAGCGAGACCGTGCCGATCGGCAGCCACTTGCGCCGCCGCAGGAACACCCGTGGGAAGAAGCTGTCGCAGAGGGATGCCAGCGAGACCACGTCGAGCGGTCGTGGCGGGTCGTCGCTCAGCCAGACGTGGGTCAGCGACTCGGCCTGCTCGACGGCGTCGAACGCCTCGGGCATCGCGCCGTTGGCGAATCGCATGTCGTAGTGGCGCGTCCAGGCGGGTCGGCCGACGCTCGTCGCCCGTGGCAGGTCGGCGGGCGCGGTGGGCTGATTCGGCGGCCGGGCCTCGGGCGCCGACCAGGTGTCGCGGCGCAGGGCGAAAACGGCGGTGGCGGTCAGCGCCAGTTCGCCGTTCTGCTCCAGCTCGATGATCCAGTGCTGGGTGGAGCGGTTGGTGCGGGCGGCACGCGCGGCGATCGTGAAGTCACCGTCGGCAAGCGCGCTCGCGAAGTTCACGGTGAGCGCGACCGGCTCGCCGATTCGCGCCGGGTGCAGCATTGCCGCATTCAGCATGCAGGCGGCCGAGATGCCGCCGAACGGCCCGACCATGTTGGCGTACTCGGGGCTCGTCCGGCCGGCGAAACGGCCATCGGCGAGCAGTGTCAGGGCGGTGGCGATGTCGAAGGGATGCGGCGTCATGTTCAGTCCAGGCTCACTTCCGTCCGCACCACCCCGGCCCGGTCGGCACGGGCCGTCAACGCCAGCCGCGTCCCCTGCGGCGCCCGGACCACCCACTCGACCACCGCCCGGTCGGCGGTCACCTCCCGGTTCGGCGCAAAGGCCTGCTGCGACTGCTTGGGCGCATGGCCTTCGAGCTGCGGCCCCTCGATCCGCGGGTTGCCGCTGACCAGCGAAACGGTGGCGTCGCCCGGCGGCAGGTGGATCTCGAAGACCACGCCGCGCACCGTCTTGCGCTCGAGCGCCCGCTTGCTGATGTAGGCCGGCAGGAAGCCGCTGTTGGCGA
>CAXTDH010000447.1:0-3578 GCA_964242405.1 uncultured Rhizobacter sp.
GACCTGCGCCGCGGGGATGCCGCTGACAGCCAGGAGCCCCCCCGGCTTACGGGCGGCGCAGCGATCCATGGCCGCGGCGCGTTCCTGCGCCAGCACGATCGCCTTCGACGGTTCGAAGACGCCGGCGGCGCTGAACGCCGCCAGCTCGCCGACGCTGTAGCCGGCGACCGCGGCCGGCGCCGGCAGCATCGGGCGAAGCTGCCCCCAGGCGGCCAGGGCGATACCCGTCAGATAGACCTGGGCGTTCGCATTGAGGCCGGCCCAGTCGGAATCTTGGAGGGCCTGTCGCCAATCGGCGACTGCCAGCGCCTGGTGGGTCTGCCGGACCAGCGGGTCGTCGTCCGAGACCCAGCGCAGCATCCGTGGGTGCTGGGTGCCCTGGCCCGAGAAAAGCAATGCGAAACTCATCGCGCAGCGGATCGCCGGACGTCAGCGGCTTCGCACCCGCTCGAACCAGCAGGCCGCGGACAGCAGGTCGGCGGCACCACCCGGCGACAGGCGCCGGCTGACGAACAGCGCGCCGATGGCACGCGCTCGCCGAACGCCGTCAACGTGCGCCGCCCCGCCGCTCGCGAGAAAGTCGCTGGCGATGCGCTGTGCGTCCCGCAGACCGGCCAACCCGCCGCGGTGGGCGAGGTTGCAGTCGTCGAGCGTCGCGATGACGTGGAACAGGGTGTCGAGCCGCTGCCGCTGCGGCGTGAGCCTTCGTGCACGGGCCCGTTCCCAGGCCGGCAGCGCGGTCTCGAACAGCGCGGGGAAGCCAAGCGAAGCTTCGGCCGAGGCACCGCGCAAACCGTGGCGCTGGGCGGCGAATCCGCCCGGCAGGCGAGGCGGGCCCGTGGCACGCCGGGCGAGTGCATCGCCCCATCGAGCGACCAGCGTTCGTCGCAGTCGATCGGCGTCGATCGGCAGACCCGAGCCGACGATTGCACCCGCGGTGGCACACAGCAGGCCGAGCGTGAAGATGGCGCCGCGATGGGTGTTGATGCCGGCCGTTGCAGCGTACATCCGCGCTTCTGCGTCGAGGCCGCAGTGTTCGAGCGCGTCGAACGGCGCTCCGGCGGCACCGAGTTCGGCGAATCGGATGAACGAGGGACGCAGCGCCGTCAGGCTGCGGATGAAGGTTCGCGCGTCCATGTCGTCGTGGCTGCCGGCATCTTCGAGCGTCACCAGACCGGGCTTGGGCGTCAGCGCCAACTCGTCGTAGAGCGCCAGCGTGGCAGCACGGCCGATGCGCTCCGGTGTCGACGCGTCGACGCGGTCATCGACCAGGGGCCTGGCCGGTCGCGTCACGAGGCCACTGCTCCGTCGGCAGCGATGGCGCCGGTCAACGTCGGTCCGTCGATCGACTTGGCGAGGATCCGACGCGGACCACCGGCACGCCCATCTCGGCTATCTCGGCTATCTCGGCCGTCTCGCCCATTTCGCCGCGTTTGCCCATCTCGCCGGTCCTGTCCATCGCGCCATTCGCGCCACTCCCGCCACGCGTAGGCTTTCCCGTCGGCGAACATCAACTCGCCGTCGAGCCGCGGCTGGCGGCAGTCGCCGTCGAAGCGCTCGCAGGCCGCGACGGCTGCGTCGGCTTGGCGGTCATCCGCCACGGCCAGCCAGACATCGAGGTCGGAATCGGCGTGGACATAGCCCAGTCGGCTCAGGTACTGCCAACCGTGGCTGCCGTAGACGCGGGCCACCAACTCGGCGTCGTCCAACACGCGGCACCACCGGCGCCAGGCGGCTCGCGCGTGCTCGGGCACCTGCGAGGTCACGACGCTCGCCAGTGGAAACTCCTCGAAGCACCGCAAGTCAGTCCGGTGAACCTGAAGCGCGATGCGGCGTCGACCCCATCGCGCCGGCGCGGCCAGGCCGAGGGCGATCGCGTCTGGCGGCAACCCGCCTGGCTGGCGGGTGACGACCAGCGGTAGACGGTGTGCGGCCCAATGTGACAGGCAGGCCCGGGCGTCGTCGTCCCAATCACGGGTGAGCAGCTGCTGCCATCCGTCGTCCCGCAATCGCACCAACTGGTGACGGTGCAACGGCGGAACGCTGCGCGGCGTCGGCGTCGGCGTCGGCGTCGGCTTCGGCGTCGGTGACTGCGACAGCATTGGCGAAGGCAGCGGCATCGTCGTAAGCCGGCTCAGGCTGCGTCCAGCACCCGCTGGGCCACCACAGCGGCGAGCTGTCGGCCGCCACGCTCGAGGCCGTCGAGCGCTCGGCGGTCCTCGACCGGCACTGTCGCCAGCGCCTCGCGCAACTCCGCCCGCAGATCGCCCTGCCACACCTTGCGCACGCCGCCCATGGCCACGTAGTTCGCGACCCCCGGTGCAAACGCCGGGTTCGTTTTCGACAGCTCGCTGAGGAAGCTCTCCGGCAACTTGGTGACCCGTGCCATCGCCGGGATGCGCATCACCCGGATCTCGGCGCCGACCAGCGCGTCGCAGGCATCGGCAATCAGCCCCGAGGTGATGAAGCCGCCCGACAAGGCCTGGTCGTACACCAGCCCGAGCACCCGGTGCCCGCGGCGACGCGCCAGATCGATGCACATGCCCAGATGCGCCATGGCGCGGTTGATGCCGAGCAGTTCTTCGCGGCGGCGCAAGCGCTGGCCCTGGGTGTCGATCATCAGCAGCAGCGGGCGGCCCGGGTGCTGCGCCAGCGTGTCGAGCACGCCGCGCGCCTGGTCCAGCGCCAGGCGCACGCCGATTTCGGCATGGCCGGTCGTGCCGATGACCTCGAGCGGCGCAGCGTCGAACGTGACGGAGCCCCGCAAGAATTCGTCGCGCTGCTCGATGCCGTGGTTTTCGCCAAATAGCTCGACCGCCAGTTCCTTCCAGTCCATCTCGCTGATCCTCGTTCAGTGTGGGCGCAAAGCGCGGACCGCGGCTATGCCCTGCTCCGGTACGCGCTCAGCGTCGGCAACGCCGAGCCGCGTCCACAAGTCGACTGCCTCATCGCTCGAAACCTGACTCGGCACCGATGCCGCCACTGGCACCAACACCGGCTTAGACCCCGGCTCCGACACCAACTCCATTCCCGGCTCCAACACCGGCACCGAAATCAGCGCCGGCGCCTGCAACAAGCCCAGCCGGTGCACGAGCAGCGCATGCTCGGCCTCGAGGCCTTCCATAGTCACCGCCCGGTGGCTGTCGAGTGCCGCAATCGCCGCCATCCGGAACTCGGCCACGTCGTCCTCGACGAGCGCATCGCAATCGCCGCACAGCCAGCGGTGCTTGCCGCCGGTAGTGCGCCAGACGAGGGCCCGGTCGCGGGCGTCGAACTCGTCGACGCCGTTGGACGCCTCGATGACCTCCGGCCCCGACATCGCGAGCCGGCCGACATCGCTCATCACGATGTGGTCGGCACAGCGCGAGACGATGCCCATGCCGCCGAAGCAGCCGTTCGCGCCGCCGATCAGCACGACGACCGGCACGCCCGCGGCCCGCACGTCGAGCAGCGCGCGCATCACCTCGCTGACCGCGATCAGACCGGCGTTGGCTTGGTGCAGACGGACGCCGCCCGATTCGGCGAGCAGCACGACGCCGTCGGGCCGGTCGAGGAGCGCACGGCGCAGCAGGCCCACG
>CAXTDH010000448.1:0-3572 GCA_964242405.1 uncultured Rhizobacter sp.
GGCCGCCACACCGCGCAATTGCTCGACGGCCTCGCGCAGGTTGGTCGAGCCGACGATGTAGCTGTTCGACAGTTGGCCGCCGTGCGGATTGACCGGCAGGCTGCCGCCCAAGCGGATCGCGCCGTCTTCGACGAAGCGGCCGCTTTCGCCGATCGGGCAGAAGCCGTAGTCCTCGAGCTGCATCAGGACCAGGAAGCTGAAGTTGTCGTAGATGAGCGCGACGTCGATGTCGCTCGGGCCGACGCCGGCCTCGTCGTAGAGTCGCTTGACGATCGAGCGGTGCCCCGAGGACGCGAAGATGTCGTCGGGCATCTGCATCGAGCCGATCGCCCGGCCCCAGGCGCCGGCGCCGCCGTGCGCGCAGCCGGACACATAGACGGGCGGCTGCTTCAAATCGCGTGCGCGTTCGGCCGAGGTGAGCACCACGGCGACGGCGCCGTCGGTCTCGAGGCAGAAGTCGAACAGGCAGAGCGGGTCGGCGATCATCCGGGTGTTGAAGTAGTCGTCCATCGTCATCGGCTTCTTCATGATCGACAGCGGATGCGTCAAGGCATTGGCGCGGAACGACATCGCCACCTCGGCGAAGTGCTCACGCTTGGTGCCGTACAAGTGCATGTGGCGGCGGGCGAGCATCGAGTAGAGGTGGCCGGGCCCGACCAGGCCGGTCGACGAGTAGAACGCGGTGTCGGGCGTCGGCGCGAGCGCGGCCATGATCTGGCCATAACGTTGCTGCGTCTGCTGGATCGCACCGACGCAGACGACCACGTCGGCCATGCCGGAGACGATCGCGGTCGCGCCCAGGCCGACGTGCCCGGCCGAGCCGCCGCCGCCGCCGGTCAGGGTGGCGGTGTAGCGCACTTCCGGAATGCCCATCGTCTCAGCCAGGGCGTCGGTCGAAGCGTAGTGGCCGCCCATGTAGTAGGCCAGGCCATCGACGTCGCGGATCGACAGGCCGGCGTCGGCGAGGGCGGCCAGGATCGCTTCGCCGACCAGCTCCTGCATCGTGCGCGGTGCCGACTGCCCTCGCTTGTAGTACGGTGTGGCGCCCAGGCCGACGATGGCGGTCTTGTCACGAATGGACATGAAGGATTCCTTTTGCGGCCAATGGAAAGGCGATCGGCCCGAGCAAGCCGACAGCTTGCTTTAATGAAACAGTTGCGTATCTATAAAGTGTAGACCAACACCGCCGCGAGACAACAGGGTTTTGGAGCAGACGGGTCCGTGTTTACCCTCTTCCGAGAGTCGTTAAAGAAACGCTACAGTAACTTTAACGACACCGTCGTCAAGGAGTGCTCGAATGATCCTCGTCTCCAAACTCGTATTCGGCTCGGTCGCCCTGGCGACGCTCGCCGGCTCCGTCATCTTCCCCGACGCCGGCGAGGCCGCCTCGACGCGATGGGGGCCCACGGCGCAAGCGCTGCTTGCCGAGTTGCGACAGGCCGAAGCAGTCGGCAACAACAACGGGCAATTGCCGCCGGCAATGCCCAATTGCTCGGATCGATGCGATGTCGGGCACCTCTTCTCGAACCTTCGTTGAGGCTTGCGCCGGCATCGCGCCTTGGCTGTCCTTGCCGCCGTGCGGGCGCGATGCCGGGCGAAGATCGAGGGCGGATCGGAGCCGGAATGTTTTCAGAGCCGGAATGTTTCTGCGGCTCCGCTCTACACTGCCGTAATGATCCAGCACGTAGCCATTGAACATCTCTCATGACATCGGCACCTGAAGTCGTCATCGATCCCGAGCCCAAGCCTGATGTAAAGCCGCCGGCTGCTGCGCCGGGCCTGCTCAAGCGCATTCAGACTGCGCAGAAGAAGGCTCGCAAGCGCCCTCAGGGCCGGCCCACCGCCAAGCAGGCCGACATACTGCTCGACACCTTGATGCACGCGGCCCTCGATGCCTTCATGACCTACGGCTTCGAGGGCGCCAGCCTGGAGGCGATCGCACGCGGCGCCAAGATCGGCAAGATCACCATCTACCGTCAGTTCGGCAACAAGGAGGCGCTGTTCCGCGAAGTGGTCGTCTTCGCCCGGCAAAGCCTGCGCGAGCACGTGCGCGCGACCATCATCGACGCGCCGCCCGAGCAGGTGCTGCGCGGCGTGATCGCGCGCCTGATGGACGTGGTGTCGCAACCGGACTTCGTGGCCGTGCTGCGCCTGACGATCGCCGAGGCCCCTCGGTTCCCCGACATCGCCGAGGACGCGCTGAAGAACAGCGATTTCGCCCTCAGCGCTCTCGTCGACTATCTGGCGCGCCTGCAGTCCGAAGGTGTCATCGTCATCGACGACCCGCATGTCGCCGCATCGCAACTGGCCGAGCTCGCGACCGGCGGCGTGCGCCATTTGCTCAAGCCCCGATCGACCCGCGCCGTTCACGACCGGATGGTGGATGCGGTGTACACGACGGTGGCGCGTGCCTGGGGTCTCGAGCCGGTGCCGCGCCCGAAGGCCCCGGCGCGGGCTCGCAAACGCGGCTGAGGCGCGATCCGCCGGGGTCTTCCCGGTGATCTTCGTCGCACCGCTGCGGCGGACCCTGCGGCGCGGGGCGGCGGCGCACCGCTGCGGCGGACCCTGCGTTGCAGTGATGCGGACCCTGCGGCGCGGTGATTCGGACCCCTGCGACGCAGCGCGGCAGGCCCCCAAAGGTGGCGCTTCTCGGTTGAAGCGCCGCACATCTCGACCTCATCCCCGCGGCAGCCGTGGCCAACTCGTCCGCTGAGCGCGGCAGTGGCCTGTCGAGCCGTCGCCTTGACGCCCGGTCGTAGCCGTTCCCTTCGGTCCGCGCAGCAACCGAGTTCGATCCTGCAGACCAATTAAGGGTTAACGACGCTTGTAATGATACGGTGACGTAAGTATATTTGTGGCTCTGAGCTGGCCGACCGTCATCGAACGCGGGCCGAAGCTTCAACTCCCTTCACAGGTTGAGACATGGCCACCGTACCGACAGACACCCCCTCGATCCAGCCCGACCGTGATTTCGAGCAGTTCCTGCGCACGGGCCGCTTCATGATCCAGCGCTCGGCCTCCTCCGGGGCGCACGTCTTCTATCCGCGAGTCGCTGCGCCCGGCTCGGGTGCGCGGGATCTGCAATGGGTGCCGGCCAGTGGCCGGGGCACGGTCTACGCGACCACCGTGGTCCGGCCGAAGCCGCCGCAATCGCCCTACAACGTGGTGCTGATCGATCTCGACGAAGGGCCGCGAATGATGAGCCGCGTCGAATCCGTGGCGGCCGACGCCGTCCACATCGGCATGCGGGTGCAGGCCCGCATCGCGGCGGACGAACCCACGCCGTGCGTCGTATTCGACCCCTCGGTCGATTGACGGCAGCGGCCGGCTTCGCAACCTTTTGACTGGACAGCACGCATGACGCACAACCCGATGTCCCTGGCCGGGCGAGCCATTCTCATCACCGGTGCCGGTCAAGGCATCGGCCGCGCCTTGACCGATGTGGTAATCGATCTCGGCGGCCACGTCGCCGGTGTCGACCTCGTCGCCGACGGGCTGCAGGAGGCGGCCGAGGCTCACGGCGAGCGCTTCATGCCGCTCGTCGGCAGCGTGACCGAGCCGGATTTCGTCGA
>CAXTDH010000449.1:0-3565 GCA_964242405.1 uncultured Rhizobacter sp.
AGTTCGTCGAGGGCGCGCAGCTTCATGTCACCGGGCGGGGCGTCGTCGGCGGCGCAGGGGGGTGGCTGAAACCGGGTTCACGCCCGCATCTTGCCTCATCCTGGTGGGGCCGCCTGGATTGACTCCTGGCGCACAGGCTCTTGGCGTGGGGGCTGTCGGGGCGCAACCGTCGGCCGCCGCGAAAAAAAAAGCAGGGCCGCTTCATCCAAAGTAATGATGCAAGGTCGCCCCGACCGTCGTAGCCTCGAACGCTTTCGCCGACGCGATGGGTCAGGAGCTGACAATGAAGGGTTTGTGGGTATCCGCTGTCCGGCGTTGGCTGGAAAAAATCGCGGCCAGGGTGGCCGAACTGGCGCTGGAGGCAAACACATCCAGCATCGTGCTGCTACGTCCGGCCGAAGACGATTCCTCGCCGAGGCGTTGACGGCGGAGCAGCGGCACAGCGGCACAGGATGGCGACCCTTTCGCTGCCTCTCCGAGGACGGGACTCCGCAGGCTCGCTCGCCCTCAGATCAGCCCACGCTCCGCGAACGAGACCACCTCGCCCCTGCCGACGACCAGGTGGTCGAGCACCCGCACATCGACCAGCTGCAACGCCTTGACGAGCGTCTGCGTCAGGTATTCATCGGCCTTCGACGGCTCGGCCGCGCCCGAAGGGTGGTTGTGCGCCAGGATGACCGCGGCGGCGCCGAGTGCCAGCGCCCGGGTCACGACCTCCCTGGGGTAGACGCTGGTCTGCGTCAGCGTGCCGCGAAACATCTCCTCGAGCCTGAGCAAGCGGTGCTGCGCATCGAGGAACAGCACCGCGAAGACCTCGAACGGCCGACCGCCGAGTTGCAGCTGGACATAGGCCTTGACGCTCGCCGGCGAATCGAAGGCGGGCGCCCGCCGCAACTGCTCCGCCAGCGCCCGGCGGGCGATCTCGATCACGGCGGCGATCTCGGCCTGCTTGGCGGGGCCGAGGCCCTTGACGCTCTTCAACGAAACGGCATCGGCATGCAGCAGGCCCTGCATGCCGCCGAAGCGGTCGAGCAGCTGTTGGGCGAGCTGCAGGACCGAGACGCCGGGCAGGCCGGTGCGCAGCAGCAGGGCGATCAGCTCGGCGTCGGCCAGCGCCCCGGCGCCCGCGGCGAGCAGCTTCTCGCGGGGCCGGGCGCCGGCGGGAATGTCCTTCAGGATCATGGTGTTCGGTCCGCCGGGCCGAGTCGACCGGGCCCGTAAAATCGTCTCAGTCTATGGGCCGCACGGCCGAACGGAAGCGCCTTGAAACACGTCGAACCCGGGTCGTTCCTGACCTTGCACTACCGCCTGTCGGGCCCGGACGGCACCGACCTGATCAACACCTTCGCCGAAAAGCCGGCGACGCTGTCGCTCGGCACCGGAGAGCTGGCGCCGGCAATGGAGGCGCGCTTGATCGGCCTGGAGGAGGGCACGCGCCGCTCGTTCGAGCTGGCGCCGGGCGAGGCCTTCGGCGATCGCAACCCGGAGATGCTGCAGCGAGTCAAGCGCTCGCTGCTCGACGAATGGAGCGATGCCGGGGCGCAGTACGCCGTCGGCGATGTCGTGCAGTTCCCGACGCCCGACGGGCAGGCTGTCTACGCCGGGCTGCTGCGCGAAGTCGACGGCGATGTCTTCGTCTTCGACTTCAACCACCCGCTCGCCGGCCGGCCGGTGACCTTCGAGGTGCAGTTGATCGGGGTGCTGTGATGGCGGATGTTCACGGCGCGCCCGCGCTCGACGGCCCGGCGGGGCTCGAGCAGATCGTCCTGGCGGAGCCGCGTGGCTTCTGCGCGGGTGTCGACCGGGCGATCGAGATCGTCGAGCGGGCGCTGACCAAGTTCGGCGCGCCGATCTACGTGCGCCACGAGATCGTCCACAACACCTATGTCGTCGACGACCTGAAGACCAAGGGCGCGATCTTCATCGAGGATTTGGCCGAGGTGCCGGCGGGCGCGACGCTGATCTTCAGTGCCCACGGCGTCTCGCAGGAGGTGCGGCAGGAGGCGGTGCGGCGCGGCTTCACGATCTTCGATGCCACCTGCCCGCTCGTGACCAAGGTGCATGTGGAGGTCGCGAAGCTGCACAAGGAAGGCTATGAGTTCATCATGATCGGCCACCGGGGCCACCCCGAGGTCGAGGGCACGATGGGCCAGCTCGGCGAGGGCATCCACCTGGTCGAAGATGTCGAGGACGTCGAGCGGATCGAGCTGCCGCAGACCGACCGACTGGCCGTGGTGACGCAGACGACGCTCTCGGTCGACGATGCGGCCGAAATCCTGGCGGCCGTCAAGCGGCGCTTTCCGAAGGTGCGGCAGCCCAAGCAGCAGGACATCTGCTACGCCACCCAGAACCGGCAGGACGCCGTCAAGCTGCTCGCCCCGACCGTCGACATCCTGATCGTCGTCGGCAGCCCGACGAGTTCCAACAGCAACCGGCTGCGCGAGCTCGCGCAGCGGCTCGGCACCGAGGCCTACATGGTCGACCTGCCGGAAGACCTGCGGCCGGAGTGGTTCGACGGCAAGACGAGCGTCGGCCTGACCGCGGGTGCTTCGGCGCCTGAAATCCTGGTGCAGCAGGTGATCGCCCGGCTGCGGGTGCTGGGGGCGGTGTCGATCCGGACCTTGCCGGGCGCCATCGAAACCATCCAGTTCCCGCTGCCGATGGGTCTGGGCGACAAATCGATGGGCCTGGCGCCGTCGACCTGAGAAGCGCGGCTGCGCAGAAGTCAGTGCCGGACGCGCGGGTGGAAGGTGATCGGCTGAACGGTCGCCGTCGGGCGCGACGGGGCCGGTGCCGTGGCGCCTCCCTTCGACGACTTTCGACGGGCGTTGGCCGGTGCCCGGTCGCAGCCATCACAGCCGCAGCCGGAAGTCGCCTGGCTTGCCAGCCGCAGCCGGCTTTCCAGTCCGGACGGCAAAAGCGGCAGCTTCAGCAGGTGGCCGGCAAGCGCCCGGCGAGCGTTGGACGGCATCAGTGTCCAGGCCGCGTAGCCCGTGCTGCCGATCACCAGCAGGCCGACGACCACGTATTGAAGTGCGAACGACAGCACGGCTCAACCTCCCAGCCACAAGGTGGCGCGATAGGTGACGAACGCGGCCGCATAGGCCAGCGCGAACAGGTAGACCGCCATCAGCACCGGATAGCGCCAGGAGTTCGTCTCCCGCTTCACGACCGCGAGCGTGGAGATGCACTGCGGCGCGAACACGTACCAGGCGAGCAGCGAGTAGGCGGTCGCGAGCGACCAGCCTTGGGCGATGACCGGCGAGAGCGCCGCTGACACCTCGCCGCTGGCCGCCGACATCGAGTACACCGTGCCGAGCGCCCCGACCGCGACCTCGCGGGCCGCGAGCCCCGGCACGAGGGCGATCGAGATCTGCCAGTTGAAGCCGATCGGCGCGAAGACGTGCTGCAGCGCCTGCCCGAGCCAGCCGGCGATGCTGTACTGGATGGCGGGGCCCGCGGTTGCAGGGTCCACGCCTGCCGGCGGCCCGGGGAAGCTCGACAGGAACCAGAGAATCACCATCAGCGCGAAGATGATCCCGCCGACCCGGGACAGGAAGATGCG
>CAXTDH010000450.1:0-3563 GCA_964242405.1 uncultured Rhizobacter sp.
GGCGATCGTCGGCGGCGATTTGAAGATCCGGTCGATCTCCGCGGCGTCGGTCCTGGCCAAGGTGCACCGCGACCGGCTGTGTGTCCAACTTCATGCCGAACATCCGGAGTACGGCTTCGCTGGCCACAAGGGCTACTCGACGCCCGAACACCTCGCTGCCTTGCGCCGCCACGGCGCCTGCCCGCACCACCGGCGCGGCTTCGCGCCGGTGCGCGAGGCTTACGAGCTTCGCAAGCTGACCATCGACAACCATCTGCTCGACGACACGCTGTCGATGCTCGAGGATTAATGTCCGCACGCGTCGATGGCTGCATGCACTGATGGCCGCACCGCCCCGCTCGATCAGCTCCCGCGACAACCCGCTGCTGGTCCGCCTGCGCAAGCTCGTCGGCGATCCCTCGGCCTATCGCCGGCAGGGCGAGGTGTGGCTCGAAGGCGAGCACCTGTGCACCGCCTGTGTCGCTCGAGGCAGGGTCGCGAGCCTCGCGGTGGTCCGGGAATCGGCTTGGGAGCGCCCGGCGATCCGCGATCTGGCGAGCCGGGCTCGGGAAGTGGTCGTCGTGCCGGACAGGTTGATGCACTCGCTCGGAACCCTGGAATCGGCCGCGCCGCTCGGCTTCCTGATGCCGTGGTCTGCCGAGACACCGCTGCACCCTCGAGCCGCGGGGGTGGTGCTCGACAGGTTGCAGGACGCCGGGAACGTCGGCACCATCCTCCGCAGCGCCGCGGCGTTTGGCCTGAGCCAGGTCGTGGCGCTGAAAGGAACTGCGGCGCTCTGGTCGCCGAAGGTGCTGCGGGCGGCCATGGGTGCGCATTTCGGCCTTGTCCTGGTGGAAGGTGTCGACGAGGACGATCTGGCCGGGTGGGAGGTACCGATGCTCGCCACCAGTTCGCACGCACCGGCGACGATTTCCGATACCTTGCTGCCCTGGCCCTGCGCCTGGGTGCTGGGCCATGAGGGGCAGGGCGTGTCGCCGGCCCTGGCCGCGCGCTGCGCCGCGACGCTTCGGATCCCGCAGCCGGGTGGTGAAGAGTCGCTGAACGTCGGCGCCGCGGCCGCGGTTTGTTTCTACGAGTCGGCCCGGCAGCGCCTGCAAGCTGCCCCGGCGGTGTAAGCCTGTCGACATGCCGCCACGCCGCCACGCCGACACGCCGACACACCGACACACCGACACACCGACACACCGACACACCGACACGGCCGGTCAGGCGCCCGCCGCGCCCTCGAACGGCTCGATCAACCAGTCCACGATCGCCAGCTCCGGCACCTGCTCGAAATGGCGTGTGTTGTGCGTGACCAGTGTCAGGCCCTCTGCGAGCGCATGGGCCGCAATCTGCGTGTCGAGCTCGCCGCTGGGCGTGCCCCGGCGCCTGTGCGTGTCCTTGAGCGCGCCATAGCGGTCAGCCGCCGCCGGTGTCCAGGGCAGGTTCGGCAGCTGCATCAGGAACAGGTCGATCAGGCGACGCCGCTCGTCATCGTTCGCCATCGCAGCCTGACCAAAGCGCAATTCGGCTCGGGTCAGCACCGAGATGGCCAGCGTCTCCTGACGCAGGCCGCGCGCCATGTGCCGTTCGACCAAGGCGGAGCTGCGACGAAGGTAGTAGCTCGCGATGTTCGTGTCGATCAGGTACCGCAGGCTCACGCCGCCCAGTCGGCCAACGGATCCGGTCGAGGCGCGTCGTCTCGCGCGGGGACGAACTCTGCACCGGCAGGCATGCTCTCGAGCTCTCGAAAAAAGGCCTGCAGCGCATCGGCATCCGGCTTCGGTTGCAAGGTGAGCTCGCCTGTCGCGTCGTTGCGGGTGATCCACATCTCGCGCGCCTCGACCCGGAACGCCTTGGGCAGGCGCACCGCCTGACTGTTGCCTGTGCTGAAGACCTTCGCCGTTGCCACCATGACCCACCTGCCTCTGTATGCTCGTAACCGTATCTACTTCAACAGAGACCGCTGGACCGTCAATACATCAACCGATCCGGCCGCAGATCGCGCAGGATGGTCGTCGCAATCTCCTCGATCGACTTGTGCGTCGATGACAGCCAGCCGATGCCCTCGCGCCGCATCATCGCCTCGGCGGCTCGCACCTCGGCCCGGCAGTTCTCGATCGAAGCATAGCGGCTGGCAGGCCGGCGCTCGTTGCGGATGCTCGACAGCCGCTCCGGGTCGATCGTCAGGCCGAAACACTTCTTCTTGAATGGTGCGAGCGACGCCGGAATCTGGCCTCGGTCGAAATCCTCGGGAATGAGCGGATAGTTCGCCGCCTTGATGCCGTGCTGCATCGCCAGGTAGAGCGAGGTCGGCGTCTTGCCGCTGCGGCTCACCCCCACCAGGATCACATCCGCCTTCGACAGATTCTTCGACGACTGGCCGTCGTCGTGCTCGAGCGAAAAGTTGATCGCCTCGATGCGGTCGGTGTATTCCTGGCTCTTCGACACATCGACGAAACGGCCGACGCGGTGGTTCGACGTCGTGCCGAACTCCGCCTCCAGCGGTTCGATGAAGGTGTTGAACAGATCGAGCACCAGGCCCTTGCTGTCGCCCTTGACGATCGCCAGGATCTCCGGGTCGACGAGGGTGATGAAGACGATCGGCTTTCGACCTTCGGTCTCGGCCGTGTGGTTGATCTCGCGCAACACCTGATGAGCCTTGTCCGGCGTGTCGATGAACGGCCGCCGGACATGCCGTGACTTGACCGCAAACTGCGACAGGATCGAATTGCCGAAGGTTTCGGCCGTGATGCCGGTGCCGTCGGAGATGAAGAACACGGTGCGAAAGGCCATGAAATGCTCGACGGTGCAGGTGGAGGTTTCAGATGATAGGGAGTTGTCCCTAAAATCGGCACCGCTTCTGATCCGCACTCGCATGCCCAACGCCTCCCGTACCACCGGATCCATCCGCCGATCCACCGTGGTGGAGGCGCCGGCTTTCCCGCCCGCCCCGCAGCCTGGCTCGCGGGCGCCGCCGACCCGGGGACGCGGAGCACCGATTTTTCACCAGCCCGGAGCTCTCTCATCATGTCAACCAGCCCTCTGGCGACCGCCCTGGTCGCCCCGTTCGAACACCTGAGAATGACCGACGTCGACGCGGTCGGCGGCAAGAACGCCTCGCTCGGCGAAATGATCAGCCAGCTGGCCGCCACCGGCGTGCGCGTGCCGGGCGGTTTCGCGACCACCGCTCATGCGTTCCGCCAGTTCCTGCTCCACCAGGGCTTGGCGAGCCGGATCGAGACCCGTCTGTCGACGCTCGACACCGATGACGTCCGGGCGCTGGCCACGGCAGGTGCCGAGATCCGCCACTGGATCGAGTCGACGCCGTTCCCCGACGACCTGAACGCCGCGATCACCGCCGAGTTCGCCAAGCTGACGGCCGGCAACCCGGGCGCGTCGTTCGCGGTGCGCTCCTCGGCGACTGCCGAAGACCTGCCCGACGCCTCCTTCGCCGGCCAGCAGGAGACCTTCCTGAACGTCGTCGGCATCGAGGACGTGCTCGCGAAGATGAAGGAGGTGTTCGCGAGCCTCTACAACGACCGGGCGATCAGCTACCGGGTGCACAAGGGCTTCGCCCA
>CAXTDH010000451.1:0-3544 GCA_964242405.1 uncultured Rhizobacter sp.
GCACATCGCCGAGATCGACCGGCTCACCGCCGCCAAGGAAGCCGAGATCATGGCGATCTGAGCCGGTCGCCATTCAGTCTCCGACCGCTGATGCGCTTGCCCCTGGACTTCCTCCGCGTCGCCGCGTGAGCAGCACCGGCAGCCCGACGATCCCGCGCCATGTCGCCATCGTCATGGACGGCAATGGACGCTGGGCGAAACGGCGCTTCATGCCGCGCTTCTTCGGCCACAAGCAGGGCGTCGACGCGCTGGTGCGCACGGTGCTGTCATGCGCCGACCGGGGCATCGACTACCTGACGGTGTTCGCCTTTTCATCCGAGAACTGGAAGCGGCCGACCGAAGAGGTGTCGGGGTTGATGGGGCTGGTGCTCGTCGCCGTGGCGAAGTACCTGGGCAAGCTCGCGAGCCACGGCGTGAAGATCAAAATCATCGGTGACCGGGAGCAGGTGTCCGACAAGCTGCGCCTGGCCTGGGAGCAGGCCGAGGCCAGCACTCGTGACAACACCCGCATCACCCTGTCGGTCGCCTTCAACTACGGCGGCCGCTGGGACATCGTCCAGGCCTGCCGCCAGGCGATCGCGGATGGCGTCGCCCCCGAGGCGCTCGACGAAGCGCGGCTCAACCGCTACATGGCGTTGTCGCACGCGCCCGACCCGGACCTGTTCATCCGCACGGGCGGCGAGATCCGGATGAGCAACTTCCTGCTCTGGCAGGCGGCCTATTCGGAACTCGTGTTCAGTGATTGCCTTTGGCCCGAGTTCGGCGAGGCGGAGCTTGATTCGGCGCTTGCCGAATACGCCCGCCGAGATCGACGGTTCGGTGATGTCGATCGACCGGCAACCGAGCCCGCCCTCGGGCGCGCCTGACATGCTGAAGCAGCGCGTCATCACGGCGCTCGTGCTGGTCGCCGTGCTGCTTCCGGCTCTGTTCACCGCGAGCGCCTGGCCTTTCGCGGTCTTGTCGCTGTTGCTGATGGGCGCGGCCGGCTGGGAATGGGGCCGTCTGAACGGCGCCGGGGCGGCTCCGGGTTCGACTGCCTCGGGTCCCAGCGGCAACGCGAGGTTCTCCGCACCAGCGGTGGCCATGGGCGTGGTGTTGACACTGGCCTGCGCATGGGCGCTTCGGGCCGGCTGGCACCAGTCACCCCCGGAGGCTGCGTGGTGGCTGGCAACGCTCGTCTGGGTGGTCGGCGGCTCGTTCGCCATCGTCGGTGGCCCGCCGGCCTGGCCCCGCATCCCGGCGTTTGTGCGCTGGGGGCTCGGCCTGGCACTGCTCTGGACAGCCTGGCTCGCGCTCGCCCATGCGAAGGCGATCGGCGTCAATTTCATACTGTCGGTGTTCTGTCTCGTCTGGGCTGCCGACATTGCCGCTTACTTCGGCGGGCGTGCCTTCGGGCGACGCAAGCTCGCGCCGGCCATCAGCCCCGGGAAGAGCTGGGAGGGCGTCTGGAGTGGCATGGTCGGGGCGCTCGCGTTGGCCGCCTTCTGGCTGCTCCTCGATCATCGCTTCGTCATGGATTCGAGCAGTCTCTACACCCGGCTGGCTGGCCGCCTGGGCATCGCGGGCCTGGCGCTGGTGGTCGTCTTCCTGGCGGCGATGAGCGTCGTCGGCGACCTCTTCGAGTCGCTCGTCAAGCGTGCCGCCGGCGCCAAGGACAGCAGCGGCCTGCTGCCCGGTCATGGCGGCGTTCTCGACCGTGTCGACGCGCTGCTGCCGGTGTTCCCGCTGGCGTTGGCTTTTTGCTCACTTTGACCGTCGGCCGCCGATCCATCTTTTCTGGAGCTTGTCTGCAATGACACTCGAAGCTTCAACCGACAGGCCGCGCCAGCGCGTCTGCATCCTCGGTTCGACCGGTTCGGTCGGCACCAATACCCTGGACGTCATTGCCCGGCATCCCGATCGCTTCGAAGTGCTGGCGCTGACCGCGCACAGCCGCAGCGACGAACTGTTCGCCCAGTGCCTGCGCTGGCGGCCACGCTTCGCCGCATTGCCCGACGAAGCGTCGGCGGCCGCGCTGCAACGGCGGCTCCGTCTCGAGGGCGTTCCGACCGAAGTACTCGTGGGCGCTCGGGCGCTGTGCGAACTCGCCGGCCATCCGGATGTGGATTCGGTGATGGCGGCTATCGTCGGCGCCGCCGGCCTGGCACCCTGCCTGGCCGCAGCCGAGGCGGGCAAGCGCTTGTTGCTCGCGAACAAGGAAGCGCTGGTCGTCGGCGGCGGGCTCTTCGTCGACGCCGTGCGCCGCGGCGGTGCGACGCTGCTGCCGATCGACAGCGAACATTCGGCGATCTTCCAGTGCCTGCCGCCCGATTCGGCGCGCTGGGGCGACACCATTGACCACATCCTGCTGACCTCCTCGGGCGGCCCGTTCCGCCGCCGTGACCCAGCGACGATGGCCAGCATCACGCCGGACGAAGCCTGCGCCCATCCGAACTTCGCCATGGGCCGCAAGATCTCGGTCGACTCGGCGACGATGATGAACAAGGGGCTCGAGGTGATCGAGGCGCGCTGGCTGTTCGACCTCGAGCCGGAGCAGATCAAGGTGGTGATCCACCCGCAGCAGATCATCCACTCGATGGTCGTCTGCCGTGACAACTCGGTCCTGGCGCAGCTCGGCACACCGGATATGCGGGTGCCGATCGCCTACGGCTTGTCGCATCCGCGGCGGATCGAGTCCGGCGCGGCCCAGCTCGACTTCACGACCTTGTCGGCGCTGACCTTCGAGCCGCCGGACTACAGCCGCTGCCCCGGCCTGGCACTGGCCTGGGAGACACTGCGCGGGCCCGAAGGCAGCAGCGCCGTGTTGAACGCCGCCAACGAATCGGCAGTGGCGGCCTTTCTCGCCGGAACCATCCGCTTCGACCAGATTCACACCGTCATCGCCCGCACCCTCGAGCGGGTCGCAGGGCGCGCCGGTTCCTGCGACTGCCTGGACGCCCTGCTCGAGCTCGATCTTCGGGCCCGGCTCGATGCCCGGCATACTGTCACCAGCCTCTCAGGGGCATCCTCATGATCATCACGGTCCTCGCCTTCGTTCTCACGCTCGGCAGCCTCATCGTCATCCACGAATATGGTCACTACCGCGTGGCCGTGGCCTGCGGCGTCAAGGTGCTGCGCTTCTCGGTCGGCTTCGGCCGGGTGCTCTGGCGCCACCAGGCGTCGCCGCACAGCACCGAGTTCGTGCTCTGCGCCTTGCCGCTGGGCGGCTATGTGAAGATGCTCGACGAGCGCGAGGGGCCGGTCGCGCCGGAGGACCTGTCCCGGGCTTTCAACCGCAAGCCGCTCTGGCAGCGCGCCGCGGTGGTGGCGGCCGGGCCGGCCGCCAACCTGCTGCTGGCGGTGCTCCTTTACTCCGCGGCGCACTGGATCGGCATCGACGAGCCGAAGGCGGTGATGGGCGCCCCGGTCGCTGGCAGCCTCGCCGAACGCGCAGGGCTGCGTCCGGGCGACTGGGCGCGTGCCTACTCGTCCGACGGCACCCAGTGGCACGACCTCCGGTCGATGACCGACCTGCGTTGGGAGGTCACCCAGGCGGTGATGCATG
>CAXTDH010000452.1:0-3541 GCA_964242405.1 uncultured Rhizobacter sp.
AACTCGGCCAGATCACGCGTCAACTGCACGACACGCTGACCCAGCTCGGCGTCATGCCGCGCCTGCAAACCGCCGCCGACGGCCTGCCGGATGCCCGCAGCCGCCTCACCTACATCGCCCAGAAGACCGGTGATGCGGCCAACAAGGTGCTGAACTCGGTCGACAAGGCGAAGCAGGAGCACCTGAGCATCTCCGAGCTGACGCGCAACATCGGTCAGGCGATCGTCGCCGACCCGGTGAAGGCGGTCGCGAGCGGCGCGGTGATGAATTTCGTCACCGACGTCGAAGCCGCCACCGAACGCATCGACCGGCACCTGACCGACATCATGATGGCGCAGGACTTCCATGACCTGACCGGCCAGGTGGTGGCCAAGGTGGTCGCGCTGGCGACTGATCTGGAGGACAGCCTGGTCAAGCTGCTGGTGCAGGCAGCGCCCGCCGAACAGGCGCAGAAGGTCGACTCGTCGGTGCTGAACGGGCCGGTGGTGAGCTTCGAAGGCCGCACGGATGTCGTCGCCGACCAGGGCGAGGTGGACGACCTGCTGGCCAGCCTCGGCTTCTGACCGGTTCGACGGGAACGACTCGACGAACAAGTCCGAGGGGATCTGGATCGCCCCGGCGTCGGCCGGGCGCGGCCTTGCAGGCGGGCCGGAAAAGGCGCAATCGCGGCTGACCCGAAAGGCCGAATAGCGGCCGAAGGCGAGCGCTCGGCGGCACGTCGCCGAGGTGCCGCCACGACAGAATGAGGCAACCCCTGCCTCCTTCTTTCGATGGCCGACCAGAACAACGCCCAGGACCGAAACCTCCCCGCATCGCAGCGCAAGCTGAAGAAGGCGCGCGACGACGGCCAGGTGCCCCGCTCTCGTGATTTCGGGCACTTCGCGGCCATCGCGACCTGCGGCGCGGTGCTCGTGGCCGGCGCGCCGCTGGTCGCCGGCTGGCTGCAGACGGAGGTGCTGATGCGCGGCCTGCGCTTCGATGCCGCGTCGGTCCGCGATCCCGGCTTCATGGGCGAACGTCTGGTGGCGATGACCTGGGCCCTGCTCAGCGTCGTCGTGCCGTTCGGCCTGCTGATGGCGGCCGCGGCCTTGCTGGGCGCGATCGCGATCGGCGGCTGGAACTGGACGCTCAAGCCGATCGCGCCGAACTTCAGCAAGCTGAATCCCTTGACCGGCCTGGTCGGCATGATCAAGAAGGACAAGCTCGTCAACGCTGTCAAGGGTGCGGCCACGGCGCTGCTGCTGGGCGCCATCGGCGGCGTCTACTTCAAGGGCCACATCGACGCCTTCACCTCGCTGCTCGGCCTGTCGTTGCCGGCGGCGATCGGCGAGGCCGGTCGGGAGATGGTCGGCGGCCTGGCGCTGCTGCTCGGCGTGCTCGCACTTTTCGCCCTGATCGATGTGCCGCTGCAGCGCTACCAGCATGCCCAGCGCCTGAAGATGAGTCATCAGGAGCTCAAGCAGGAGCACAAGGAACTCGAGGGCAACCAGGAAATCAAGGCGAAGATGCGCGCCAAGATGCGCGAGGCGAGCAAGCGGCGGATGATGGCCGCGGTGCCGACCGCGGACCTGGTCGTCATGAACCCGACGCACTATGCCGTCGCCCTCAAGTACGACGAGCAGAAGATGGGCGCGCCGCGGGTGGTGGCCAAGGGCGCCGACCTGATGGCGCTGGCGATCCGCGATCTGGCGACCGGCTCGAAGGTGCCGGTGCTGCAGGCGCCGGCGCTCGCCCGGGCGCTGTACGCCCACGCCGAGCTGGACCGCGAGATCCCGGCGGCGCTGTTCGCGGCGGTGGCGCAGGTGCTGGCCTATGTGTATCAGCTGCGGGCGGCATTGGTCGGGCAGGGGGCGATGCCGTCGGCGATGCCCGAGCTGGTCGTGCCGGCGGAGCTCGATCCGCATGCCGGCCGGGCCGCCGACTAAGAGAATACTTCCGCACATCGGCTAGGGACGCCACGCGTCGGGTCCGGCGCGGCGAGCTTGGTTCGCGCCGTCCAGACGGCCCGCACGACGGAGGAGCGGCGAGCGGCAAGCGGTCGACCACGTGACCGACACCGAGCGGTCAAAATGTCACCGATGCCCACCTCGCCACCGAAACGTCCCCCCGCCACGGCCGTGCAGGCCACTCCGACCGGCCCGCGTCGCCTGGCCGAGCGCATTCCCGGGGCGCCCGCCGACCGGCCCGACCCTGCGAGCCGCCATCGGCCGCCGACCGAAGCGCCGCGTGACCCGACCGCCGGCCTGCAGCAGACCTTCCTGAAGACGGTGTTGGCCCTGGCGACCGCTGCCTTCGTCGCCATCCTGCTGCCGTTCTACGGCTCGCTGATGTGGGGCGCGATCATCGGCCTGCTGTTCGCGCCGCTGTTTCGCTGGTTCTGCCGGCGCTTCGCCGGGCGGGCCACCTGGGCGGCGGTGGCGACGATGGGGCTGGTGCTGGTGATCGTCGTGCTGCCGTTCCTGCTGATCGCCGGCTCGCTCGCACAGGAAGGCGCGCGGCTGGTCCATAACGTCCAGGCCGGGCAGATCGATTTCGGCGGCTATGTGCAAAAGGTGGTGGCCTGGCTGCCGGACCCGGTGCGTGGCCTGCTCGACCGGTACGGCCTGACCGATGCCGCGGCGATCCAGCAGCGCGTCGGCCAGGTCGCGGGCCGCGTGGGCCAGTTCTTCGCCAGCCAGCTGCTCGACATCGGCCAGGGCACCCTGAATGCCGTCATCAGCTTTTTCATCGCCCTCTACGTCGCCTTCTTCATGCTGCGCGACGGCAGCAGCCTGGCGGCCAGCATCCAGGCCGCCATCCCGATGCAGCCGGCCGACAAGGCCGAGCTGTCGAGCACCTTTGCGACGGTGGTGCGTGCGACCGTCAAGGGCAACCTCGTCGTCGCCCTCGTCCAGGGCACGCTCGGCGGCATCGCGCTCGCGGTGCTCGGCGTGCAGGGCGCCCTGTTGCTGGGCGCGCTGATGTGCTTCGCGGCCCTGTTGCCGAGCGTCGGCGCGGCGCTGATCTGGGCGCCGGCCGCCCTCTACCTGCTGGCGACCGGTGCCGTCTGGCAAGGCGTCGCGCTGATCTTGTTCGGCACCCTGGTGATCGGCCTCGTCGACAACATCCTGCGGCCGCTCCTGGTCGGCAAGGATACGAAGCTGCCCGACTGGCTGGTGCTGCTCGCCACCATCGGCGGCATCGCCCTGCTCGGCATCAACGGCTTCGTCATCGGCCCGGTGGTGGCGGCGATGTTCGTCGCCGTCTGGGCGCTCGTCCGCCAGCAGGAGGAGAGGCGCGAGGCGGCGCGGGCCGCCGCCAGCCTAGGCGCCGCCGGGCCGCCGGCCCCGTAGCCGGAACCCGCTCAGGGGCGATCGCCCGTCGGCTTGACGGTATGAAGACATTCGATCCCGGATGCGCTCAGGCCGCTCCGGGCGACTGACCGACCTTCGCGCCGCTTATCCGCCTCAAGTTCCGGCGCGCGCCCGGAACAATGGTCGGGTGCCTGATTTCGCCCGCTCCCGACCATGAACGCCGCCATGCGCCAGATACAGGGCTGGCT
>CAXTDH010000453.1:0-3537 GCA_964242405.1 uncultured Rhizobacter sp.
GTGACGAAAATGGTCGCGAGGACGATGCCGGGAACGGCGAAGATGATCTTGACGTCGTAGTCACGCAACGACTCGCCGAACCAGCCCTGCAGGCCGAAGATCAGGACGAAGATCAGGCCGGCGATCACTGGCGAGACCGAGAACGGCAGGTCGATCAACGTCAGCAGCAGGTTCTTGCCGCGGAAATCGAATTTCGCGATCGACCAGGCGGCAGCCACGCCTAAGACGAGGTTGAGCGGCACCGAAAACACGGCCGCCAGCAAGGTCAGCCAGATGGCGGATACAGCATCGGGCTCGGTGATGGCCGCCAGGAATACCTCGACGCCCTTCTTGAGCGCCTCGAAGAACACCACGGCCAGCGGCACGAACAGGAAGAGGGTCAGGAAGACGAGCGCGACGCCGATCAGCGTGCGCCGCAGCCAGGCCGGCTCTTCGGTGGCGGCCAGGGCGGAGGGTGGCGCAAGCGATGACGATCGCGGCCGCGGCTTGGCCGGCAGCGTCGGCGCAGGGGTGCGCGGCGTCGGGTGGAGCGGCGCTGGCAACGCCGCCTCGTGAGCCGGCGGCGCTTTCAGCGGTGGCGGCGTCGCGGCCGATGCCCTGCCCATCACCGGCCCTGCCGCTTGCGCGTCCAGGCCTGCAGCAGGTTGATCGCCAGCAGCATCGCGAACGACGTGACCAGCATCACCACGGCGATCGCCGTCGCCCCGGCGTAGTCGTACTGCTCCAATTTGGTGATGATCAGCAGCGGCGTGATCTCCGAGATCATCGGCATGTTGCCGGCAATAAAGATCACCGAGCCGTACTCGCCAAGCGCCCGGGCGAACGCGAGGGCGAAGCCGGTCAGCAGCGCCGGCATCAGCACCGGCAGGATCACCCGGGTGAAGGTCTGCAGCCGGGTGGCGCCCAATGTCGCGGCGGCCTCCTCCAGCTCCTTCTGCAGGTCCTCGAGCACCGGCTGCACGGTGCGGACGACGAACGGCAGGCCGATGAAGGTCAGCGCCACGAACACGCCGAGCGGCGTGTAGGCGACCTTGATGCCGATCATCGCCAGGTACTGGCCGATCCAGCCGTTGGCCGCGTAGAGCGACGTCAGCGCGATGCCGGCAACCGCCGTCGGCAGCGCGAACGGCAGGTCGACGAGCGCGTCGATGATGCGCTTGCCGAAAAACTCGTAGCGCACCAGCACCCAGGCGACCAGCAGGCCGAAGACGGCGTTGACCAGCGCCGCCGCGAACGAGGCGCCGAAGGTCAGCCGGTAGGAGGCGACGACCCGCGGCGAGCCGACCGCCTCCCGGAAGGCCGGCCAGGTCATGGTGAAGGTCTTGAAGAAGGCGGCCGCCAGCGGTATCAGGACGATGAACGACAGGTAGAGCACGGTGATGCCGAGCGCGAGGTCGAAGCCCGGCAGCACGCTGTGCCGGCGCAGCAAGGCGCGGGAGAGGATCACGTCGGGCGCTCGTCGTGTGTTGCCAAGTCGCGGTCGAAGGCGTCAGCGCTTCGTCGCGGCGAGGATCTGGTCGTAGACGCCGCCGTCGTCGAAGTGCTCCTTCTGCGCCTTCGTCCAGCCGCCGAACAGCTCGTCGACCGTGAAGAGCTGCAGCTTCGGGAATTGCTTGGCGTACTTCGACAGCACCACTCGCGAGCGCGGCCGCAACTGGTTGCGGGCCGCGAGGTCTTGCGCCTCGTCGGACCAGAGGTACTTCAGATACGCTTCGGCCACCTTGCGGCTGCCGCGCCGGTCGACCACCTTGTCGACGACCGACACCGGGTTCTCCGCGAGGATGCTCCAGCCGGGGTAGACGACGTCGAAGCCGCCGCCGAACTCGCGCAGGATGAGCGGCACCTCGCTCTCGAAGGTGGCGAGCGCATCGCCGATGTTGCGTTGCGCGAAGGTGGTGGTCGCGGCCCGGCCGCCGCCGTCGAACACCGGCACGTTGGCGAAGATGCGCCGCACCAGCGCCTGTGCCGCGGCCGGCGCAACGCCCTTCTTGAGCGCGGCGCCCCAGGCGGCGAGGTAGGTGTAGCGGCCGTTGCCCGACGTCTTCGGGTTCGGGATGACGACCGAGATGCCGGCGCGGCCGAGGTCGTCCCAGTCGCGGATCTGCTTCGGGTTGCCCTTGCGGACGAGGATGACCGAGGTCGAGGTGGTCGGCGAAGCGTTGTCGGGCAGGCGCTTCGCCCAATCGGCTGGAATCAGCTTGCCGCGCTCGTGCAGCATGTCGACATCGTTGGCCTGGTTCATCGTCACCACATCGGCTTCAAGGCCGTCGATGACGCTGCGAATCTGCTTGCTCGAGCCGCCGTGCGACTGATTGACCATGAGGTCGTCGCCGCTCGTCTTCTTCCAGTAGGCGACGAAGAGCGCGTCGTACTGCTTGTAGAACTCGCGGGAGACGTCGTAGCTGACGTTGAGCAGGCTGACACTCGCGGCTCGCGCCGGGCGCACCGCCCCGAGCAGCAGGCCGGCCGCGGCTGCAGCGCCGCCCAGCACCGACCGGCGGTTCATTGAATGGCAGCGCAGGGAACGGCTGCGGAAAGAGGTGTCGGGCAGGGTCACGGCGGCAACTCGCGGATGCGAACTGGGAGCGAAAGGCTGGCGATGTTACCGGCCGCGTCCCGGCACTCCAAGAATCGATAGCGCCTATGCTTATGCCGAACTCGCCGCGACGGAGTGCCCCGGTGGTGCACCCCGTGACCGAAGCGCCCCTGTCTCGTGACGGCGCCTGACCGCTGTGGCCGCCTACTTGCGGGTATAGATCTGGTCGAAGACGCCGCCGTCGTCGAAGTGCGTCTTTTGCGCCTTCGCCCAGCCGCCGAAGGTGTCGTCGACGGTGAAGAGCTTCAGGGTCGGGAAGTTCTTCGCGTACTTCGCCGCGACCGTCGCATCCGTCGGCCGGTAGAAGTTGCGGGCGGCGATTTCCTGCCCTTCCGGGCTGTAGAGGTGCTCGAGGTAGGCCTGCGCCACCGCCCGCGTGCCCTGCTTGTCGACCACCTTGTCGACGACCGCGACCGGCGGCTCGGCGAGGATGCTGGTCGGCGGGTAGACGACGTCGAACTTGTCGGCGCCGAATTCCTTGAGCGACAGGTAGGCCTCGTTCTCCCAGGCCAGCAGCACGTCGCCGATGCCGCGTTCGGCAAAAGTGACGGTCGCGCCGCGGGCGCCGGAATCGAGCACCGGCACATTGGCGTAGACCTTGCCGATGAACTCCTTCGCCGTGGCTTCGCTGCCGCCCGGCTGCTTCAACGCATAGCCATAGGCGGCCAGATAGCCCCAACGCGCGCCGCCGGAGGTCTTGGGGTTGGCGGTGATGACCGAGACGCCCGGCTTGACCAGATCCGACCAGTCCTTGATGGCTTTGGGGTTGCCTTTGCGGACCAGGAAGACATCGGTCGAGGTGTAGGGCGTGCTGTTGTCGCCGCAAGCCGCCAGGATCAGGGCCACGGCCACCGGGAGCAACCGTCGATCAATCAACATCAAACACCTCGCTGGTGGTGTGGCGGCTCGCACGGAAATCGCGACTGCGTCAAGGGACCATG
>CAXTDH010000454.1:0-3536 GCA_964242405.1 uncultured Rhizobacter sp.
TTCTTCGCGCTCCAGGCGAAGGGGCGCGTGCCGGCGATGCTCAACTATACCGCCGGGCTCGCCAACCTGAAGTCGGCGTGCACGGCGGCAGAGGTCCGCACGATCGTCACCGCCCGCGCCTTTGTCGAGCAGGCAAAGCTGGGTGAGACGGTCGCCGGGCTGACGGAGGCCGGCGTCGCGATCCGCTACCTGGAAGACATCGCCGCTGGCATCGGCGCAGGTGCGAAGCTGCGCGCGCTGGTCGCCGCCCGGTTCGCCGGACGACACCACCGCGGCTTGCGCATCGCGCCCGACGCGCCGGCGGTGATCCTGTTCACCAGCGGCTCGGAAGGCGTGCCCAAGGGCGTCGTCCTCACCCACCGCAACCTCCTCGCCAATTGCCACCAGCTGTCGGCGCGGATCGACTTCAACGAGCGCGACGTGGTGCTGAACGCGCTGCCGGTGTTCCACAGCTTCGGGCTGACCGGCGGCACGCTGCTGCCGATCCTGTCGGGGGTGAAGACGGTGCTGTATCCCAGCCCGCTCCACTACCGCCTCGTGCCCGCGCTCGCCTATGACGCCAATGCGACGATCCTGTTCGGCACGGATACTTTCCTCGCCGGCTATGCGCGGATGGCGCATGGCTACGACTTCTATTCGCTGCGCTACATCTTCGCCGGCGCCGAGCGGGTGCGCGACGAGACGCGGCGTACCTATGCGGAAAAGTTCGGGCTGCGCATCCTCGAAGGCTATGGCGCGACCGAGGCGGCGCCGGTGATCGCGGTCAACACGCCGATGCACTTCCGCGCCGGCACGGTCGGACGGCTGCTGCCCGGCGTCGAGGGCCGGCTCGACCCAGTGCCCGGCATCACGGAAGGCGGACGCCTGTCGATCCGCGGGCCCAACGTCATGGCGGGCTATCTCAAGGCGGATCGCCCCGGCGTGCTGCAACCGCCGGAGGGCGGCTGGCACGACAGCGGCGACATCGTGACGATCGACGAGGCCGGCTTCGTCACCATCCGCGGCCGTGCCAAGCGGTTCGCCAAGATCGGCGGCGAGATGGTGTCCCTGCCCGCAGTCGAAGGCTACGCGGCGGCGCTCTGGCCAGAGGCCGAGCACGCCGTCGTCACCCGCCCGGACCCGCGCAAGGGCGAGCAACTGGTGCTGTTCACCACCCGTAGGGACCCCGACGCCGCCGCGTTGCAGGCCTGGGCGCGAGCGCATGGCGTGCCCGAGCTGATGGTGCCGCGCGACATCCGCCCGCTCGACGCGCTGCCGGTCCTGGGAACCGGCAAGCTCGACTATGTGACGATGGGCGCGGAGGCCGCCCGGGTCGGGCGGGTCCCGGTCCCGCAAGATGACGAAGCGCTGGAGGCATGAGCGATCGGGGTGGCGTGCTGCTGTTGCACGGGCACGGCCGCTTCGGCGCCTCAATGGCGTGGCTGACCGCGGCGGCGCGGCGGTCGGGCCGGGCGACGCTGGCGCCAAGCTATCCCTATCGCCGGCCCCTCGCCGAGATCGCTGCGTGGCTGGCGCCGCGTGTCGCGCGGTTCGAGGAGACGCTCGCCGGGCCGCTCCACATCGTCACCCATTCGATGGGGGGCCTCGTCGCCCGCGCGCTGATCCTGGCGCAGCGGCCCGCCCGGCTGGGCAACGTCGTCATGCTGGCGCCGCCGCATGGGGGGAGCGAGCTGGCCGACCTGCTGTTCCGCCTGCGTCTCGCCCGCCCGGTCCTCGGCAGCAGCGGCCATCATCTTCGCACCGTTCGGCGCATCGCCGACGAGGCGCTGCTCGGCGAGATCGACTATCCGCTCGGCGTGATTGCCGGCGACCGCCCGTTGCTGCCGCTTCCGTTCGCGCTGCTGCCGCAGCCGCATGACGGCAAAGTCAGCGTCGCCGCCACCCGGATCACCGGGCTTGCCGATCATCTCGTCCTGCCGGTGACGCACACGCTCATGGTCTATGACCGCCGCGTGATCGCCGCGACCTTGCGCTTCATCGAGACCGGCCTCTTCGGCGAATGATGGGGGCCTCACAGGACGCGGTCGGCATCCTCCGGTCTGGGGAGCCAGCAGGCTTCCCGCCGGCCGACCAGCCGATAGCGGTGCCGGGCGACCCAGCGGTAGAGCGGATCGCGCAGCCCGCGCGGGATCATGCGTGCCGCCCCGGCCGCCCGCCACGGCCAGCCGAGCCCGGCATAGATGGCGATCACCGCATCGCTGTCGCGCAGCACCCGGTCGCCATCGACGACGATCATCGTGTCGGGATCGGCCGGATCGATGCCGTGGCGGCGGAACAGCGCAGCGCCGAACTCACCCTGCATGGCGGCAAGGCGGAAGCGGTGGGCGCGATCGTGGCGGAGGACGAACTGCGCGTTGGCGGAACACAGGACGCAGTCGCCATCGAAGACGATGATCGGGTGCACTTCAGTCATGGTGTCGCTCCAGCCGGCCGGTGTAGCGGATGATGCGACCCAGCCCCGGCAAGTCGATCGGCACGTCGAAGACGTAGCGGCCGTCCTGCTCGCGCTCGGTGGCGTGGCATCCGGCCGGAGCCGTGCGGGCAGGGGCAGGCCGAGGAAGCGAAAGCCGACGAGGTCGAGGCGGAGCGCGCCGTCTTCCACGGCGATGCGGAAGACGTTGGTGGCGGGCCCCATCCGCTCGACCATCAGGCCGTGCCGGTGGGTGAGCGTGCTACGATAGCGCCGCCCGGCGAAGTCGCGCAGCCAGCGCTCGCCGTCGCGGGTGCGCTCGAACATCACCGTCACCGCCACGTCCGAGCCGGGCGACGGCAACCGCATCATCCGGCAGAGCAGCCGCGCCAGCGGATGGCGGCTCGCCTCGACACGGGCGCGACCGGTCCAAGACTGGTTCTGGCCGCTGTCGTGCGCGTCCCGCAGGCTCGGCGGCAGCGCGTCGATAGCCGGGCCGAGCAGGCGGCGGAACAGCTGCACAGTCACCAGGCGAAATCCGGCTTGGTCACCATCAGCCAGTAAATCACAATGACCCCGAAGAACGCCGGCCAGCCGAGCAGGAACCACAGCCGCGACAGCCGGAAATAGCGCGGCGGCAACGGTATTCCGGGCGGCGTGCGGTCAGAGATGCGCCGCATCTCGATCTGGATGCCGACCACCGGCAGCCAGCAGGCACCGACCAGCAGGTACAGCGCCATCGACGCCGCCAGCCAGCCGGTCGCGAGCGGGAAGCCGGCGAGGTGCGCCAGCCATACCCCGGTCACCGGCTGGACGATCACCGCCGGCGTGGTGAACAGCCAGTCGGCGAGCACGACGTTGCGGTTGACGACCCGGCGCGCGGCGGCGTCGCCCGAGCGGTTCGCCATCCAGCCATGGAAGGCGGTGCCGAGGCCGGTGCCGAACAGCAATGTCGAGCTGAGGATGTGGACGGTCTTGAGCAGCAGATAGTCAGCCATGGCGGGTCTCCAACGCCTGGACGGCAAGCGACAGCCCGAGGACGGCGGCGTTCTTGGCGAGCGCGCCAAAGGGATCGGCCCAGAGCCCCGGTGCGACGAGGGTGAGGATCAGGGTGTAGGCCTTCATC
>CAXTDH010000455.1:0-3531 GCA_964242405.1 uncultured Rhizobacter sp.
GAGCCAGGCCAGCGATGTGCTGGACGGCATGAGCTGGCGGGAGTTTGAGATGCTGGTTGGCGAGGGCTTCCGGCTGCAGGGCTACCAAGTGGTGGAAACAGGCGGCGGCGGGCCGGACGGTGGCATCGATCTCGTCTTGAGCCGACCGGGCAAGAACGGCAACGAGAAGTTCCTCGTGCAGTGCAAACAATGGCGTGCCTACAAGGTGGGCGTGGACGTGGTGCGCGAGCTGTCCGGCGTGATGGCAGCGAGAGGTGCCACGGGCGGCTTCGTCGTCACGTCGGGCCGCTTCACCGAAGAGGCCATTCAATTCGCCGACGGCCGTAACGTCAAACTCGTCGATGGCCCAAAGCTGCATGGGTTGATTCGGCAGGCCAAGGCGGGTGCCCAAACCGAAGTGCGGAAGGGACCGGAGGTGGCCGGGCGCCAGGGGGCAACAGCGCAGTCCACAACGCCGAACTGCCCCAGGTGCGCGAAGCCCATGACGAAGCGCGTGGCCAAACGCGGTGGCAACGCAGGACAGGCCTTCTGGGGCTGCACCGACTATCCATCCTGCCGCGGCACGCGCACGACTCAATGACTGTGCTTCTGTGACGGCCCTGCCCGACGGGCTCTACGACCGCCTGCTGACGGAAGGCCTCGCTCGCTCGCTGGCCGAACTGACACCCGGCAGCGGCGACGTTCAGGCGCTGAAGGCTGGAGCCGCCGACCTGTTGGCTGAACTCATCAGGCGGCAACTCGGGGCCATCCTGGACGACATGCAGGGCGACGATGCCGAGCGGCTTCGGCGCCAGCTCGAGCTCGTCAATGAACTGCTCGTGACGATCCGGCAGCGCCTGCTTGTCGGTCCCTCGATAAGCACCGCTGCCGCGCCTGGTGATGTCGTCGACCTTGTCGCCTCGCCCTTGAGCGTCCTCCGGGCTGTTCAACGCGATCAGCAGTTCGCGACTTCTCCTGAAATCGGCTTGGCAGCCCCCTGGCTGTTCACCGCGGGCAAGGGCTCGCCGTCGCTGCTGCAAGAGATCCGCCGCGAGCTGGCGTCGAGCGATCAGGTGGACATTCTGGTGAGCTTCATCACCGTGTCGGGCGTGCGCAAGCTGCAAGACGTGCTGCAGCAGATCACCGCCGTTGGCGCCAAGCAGACGGGCAGCGACCGGCCCGTAACGCGCCTGCGGATCCTGACCACCACCTACACCGGTGCGACCGAGGCCCGCGCGCTGGATGAGCTGGCGCGCTTGCCGGGCTGCGAAGTTCGTGTGTCGCTCGATGGCCGGCGCACGCGCCTGCACGCCAAAGCGTGGTTGTTCCAGCGCAAGACGGGTTTCGGGTCGGCCTATGTCGGCAGCGCCAACTTATCGGGCGCCGCATTGACGGGCGGCCTGGAGTGGACCGTCAAGCTGACCCAGCGCGCGCAAGAAGCGCTGTTCGCCTGCGCCGTCGCGCATTTCGAGACGCTGTGGGCCGACAGCGAATTCCAGCGTTACGACCCCGACAACGTCGACCATCGGCAGGCGCTGGCCGCGGCGCTCGGGCGCGAGTCATTCGGCAGCGGCGAGCCGACCAGCACGATCAGCTTCTTCGATCTGCAGCCCAAGACCTACCAGCAAGACATGCTGGAGCAGTTGACGACCGAGCGCACCCACGGCCGCCATCGCAACCTGCTGGTGGCGGCCACAGGCACAGGCAAGACGGTGGTCGCGGCATTCGACTACCGCAACACCTGCCGCACAGTAGGCGGGCGCCCGCGGCTGCTGTTCGTGGCCCACCGCGAAGAGATCCTTCGGCAGGCGCAGCGCACCTACCGCGAAGTGCTGCGCGACCCCGAGTTCGGCGACTTGCTGACCGGCAGCCACCAGCCCGAACGTTTGGACCACTTGTTCGCCACCATCGACAGCGTGACCAGCCGCGGCCTGGTCACCACCGTCGGCGCCGATCACTGGCACACGGTGGTGGTGGATGAATGCCACCGATTGGCGGCTGATCGCTTCGACGCTTTCGTGAAGGCCGTTCGGCCCAGCGTCTTGCTCGGCCTGACCGCAACACCCGAGCGCAGCGACGGCCAGCCCATCACGCCGTACTTCGACGCGCGCCCCGATGGCAGCCCGGCCGTCGAGCTGCGGCTGTGGCATGCGCTGGACCTGCAGCTGCTGGCGCCCTTCGAGTACTACGCCTGCGACGACGCCACCGACTTCTCGGACGTGCCTTGGGACAAGCCGGGCGAGCGGAAGCCCTGGACAAGCTCGTCACCGCCAACGACATCCGCGCCCGCCTGGTCGTCAATGAATGGCGCCGGCTGGCGTCCGATGCGTCGCGGTCACGCGCCATCGTGTTCTGCGTGTCGGTGGCCCACGCCGAGTTCATGACCGAGTGGCTCAATCGTGCCGGCCTGCCGGCGGCCTGCGTGATGGGCACGACGGCCAGCGACGAACGGCGTCGCGCGCCTCAGCGGCTGATGAGCGGCGAGCTGTGCGCGCTGGTCACCGTGGACCTGTACAACGAGGGCGTCGACTTTCCGATGGTCGACACGCTGTTGCTGCTGCGGCCCACGCAGAGCCCTGTGCTGTTCCTGCAGCAGATCGGCCGCGGCCTGCGCCTGGCGCCGGGTAAGGACAGCTGTCTGGTGCTGGACTTCGTCGGCCAGCACCGTGCCGACTTCCGCTTTGATCGCTTGCTGTCCAGCTTGACCGGTCTGTCACGACGCGAACTGGTGGACAGCGTCGAGAACGGGTTTGGCAGCCTGCCCCCGGGCTGCCACATCCACCTGCAACGGCAGACGCGGGAGCAGGTGCTGCAAAGCCTGCGTGCGTTGACGACCCAGAATTGGCGCCGCCTCAAGACGGAGCTGCAGACCTATGCGGCGCTGAAAGGCCGATCCGCTGTGCGCCTGGCGGACTTCCTGCACGACCAGGCGCTGGAGCTGGACGACATCTACCGCAGCGGCACCGGCCAGGGCCGCAGCGGCTGGACGGCGCTGAAACGGGATGCCGGCCTGATCGTCGCAGAACCCGGCCCGGAGGAGGACTACTTCAGCCGCCGCTTCGGTGACCTGCTGCACGTCGACGACCCACGCCGGCTGGATGTGATGGCTGCGGCTGGCAGGCTGCAGGGTCAGGTGCAAGGGCTCGACGCGCAGGCTGCCTTGGGCCTGCAGATGCTGGCCTATCAGATCGATGGCCGGCATGAACAGGCAGCCGGCCACCAGGCCTTTGCCGAACGGCTGCAGCGTCACCCAACAATCGCTTCCGAACTGGTCGAGTTGTCGGGCTTGCTGCAGGCTCGAAGCACCCTGCCTGCCAAGGCGGTGCCGGGGCTGGAAGACACGCCGCTGTGCCTGCACGCCGCGTATGGCGCGCGCGAGGTGCTGACAGCGGTTGGATGGCTGACTGCTGCGCGCCGTGCGCCGTTCCAGGCAGGGGTGTTGCCGCTGGCTGGCCGGAAAACCGAATTGCTGTTCGTCACCCTCGACAAGAGCGAGGGCTACCACGACCGCATCTCGTATCACGACTATGCGATCAGCGCGGAGCGCTTTCA
>CAXTDH010000456.1:0-3505 GCA_964242405.1 uncultured Rhizobacter sp.
GCGACGGCCCCGCCAGCGTCATGATCGGCGGCATCATGGAGCACGTCGAGCAGGCCGGCATTCACTCCGGCGATTCGGCCTGTTCACTGCCACCGTACTCATTGCCGGCCGCATTGCAAGACGAATTGCGCCGGCAGACGATTTTGATGGCCCGGGCGCTGAAGGTTGTCGGCCTGATGAACGTGCAGTTCGCGATCCAGGGGCTGAGCAGTGAGGATGCCGAAGGCCGGAACGCCGTCGTCTACGTGCTCGAAGTGAACCCGCGTGCCTCGCGCACCGTGCCTTTCGTTTCCAAGGCGACCGGCCAGCCACTCGCCAAGATTGCGGCCCGCTGCATGGTGGGCCAGTCGCTCGCCAGCCAGAAGGGCAAGGACGGCCGGCCGCCGCACGAGGTCGTGCCACCGTACTTCTCGGTCAAGGAAGCGGTGTTCCCGTTCAACAAGTTCCCGGGCGTCGACCCGATTCTCGGGCCGGAAATGCGCTCCACCGGGGAGGTCATGGGCGCCGGCCGGAGCTTCGGCGAAGCGATGTTGAAAAGCCAACTGGGTGCCGGCTCGAAGCTGCCGACCCGTGGCACCGTCTGCATCACCGTCAAGAATGGCGACAAGGCCAGGGCCGCGGTGGTCGCCCGGGATCTGCAGGCGCTCGGCTTCGCGATCGTCGCCACCCGCGGCACGGCGGCGGTGATCGCGGCCGCCGGCGTGCCGGTGCGGGCGGTCAACAAGGTCAAGGACGGACGGCCGCACATCGTCGACATGGTCAAGGCAGGCGAGATCCAGCTTGTCTTCACCACCGTCGACGAGACGCGCACCGCGATCGCCGACTCCCGGCACATCCGCCAAGCGGCGCTTGCCCATCGCGTCACCTATTACACCAGCATGGCCGGCTGCGAGGCGGCGGTCGAGGGCATGAAGCACCGGGACGATCTGGTCGTGGTGTCGCTGCAGGAGCTGCATGCCGAGTTGAGCGCGGCCGAGGCGCTGAACTAAAATAATCGCGTCCACCTGCCGCCGCCGGCTTCACGTCCGGCGGCGGCGTCGTTTTCGCTCACTGCTTTCTCACATCGTTTCGTCTCGAGGCTTCAGCATGACCACCATCCCCATCACCAAACGCGGCGCCGAGAAGCTGAAGGAAGAGCTGGCGCGGCTGAAAGGCGTCGAGCGGCATTCGGTGATCCAGGCGATCGCCGAAGCGCGGGCGCAAGGCGACTTGTCGGAAAACGCCGAGTACGAGGCGGCCAAGGACAAGCAGGGCTTCATCGAAGGCCGGATCCTGGAGATCGAAAGCAAGCTGGCCGCGGCGCAGATCATCGACCCTGCCACGCTCGATGCCGACGGCCGCGTGGTGTTCGGCTCGACCGTCGACTTGGAGGACGAGGACACCGGCGCGAAGGTGACGTACCAGATTGTCGGCGACGACGAGGCCGATCTCAAGCTCGGCATGGTTTCGATCGGTTCGCCGATCGCTCGGGCGCTGATCGGCAAGGTCGGCGGCGATATCGCCGAAGTTCAGGCGCCGAAAGGTGTGCGCCATTTCGAGATCATCGCTGTGCGTTACGCCTGATTTCACCGTGAGCACCCACCGTTTGGCGGCCTGGCTGGCGGGCATCTGGGCGGGTATCCTGGGCTGCATCGGCGCGCTTGCCGCACCCACGGCCTTTGCGACGCTGGCCGTGACTGATGCCGGTCGCTTTGCCGCCCGTTTGTTCGCCCAGGAGGCGTACCTGAGCCTGGCCGTGGCGATCCTGCTGTTCGCGTTGCTGCGACTCGGGCAGCGGAGCGGGCCGACGGCTGGGTCGACGGCCGAGCCGATCAACGAGCCGACGCATGGGTCGGCACTGAGCCCGGCGGTCTTGCTCGTCCTCGGCACCCTCTTCTGCACCGTGGCCGGCTACTTTGCCGTCCAGCCGCTGATGGCCGCTGCCCGGGCGGGCGAGGGCCGTTGGTCGTTCGGAGCACTGCACGCCGTCTCGGGCGGCCTGTTCGTGCTCAAGGGCGCACTGGTTGCGGTGCTCGCCTGGTTGCTGGCGCCCCGGCGGCCACCGGTCAATCCTGCTGCGACTTCTTGACGCTGGTGACCCGCCGCTTCGCCCGCTTCAATTCGCCCCCGGCGGCGATGCGCATGTTGCCCAGGACGGTGATCTTCTTGACTTGCGCGCGGTGATTGCCGCTCTTCGAGAATTTCAGGATCTTCACCACCTTCGGCCCGGATCCACGTCCCTCGCGCTCGATCTTTTCCTTATCGGGCAGCGGCCGCCAGAACACCAGCAGCTTGCCGATGTGCTGGATGGGCGCGGCGCCGAGTTCGTCGGCCAAGGTCTGAAAGTAGCTTTCGCGGGTGGCGCGTTCGTCGGAAAACACCCGGACCTTGATCAGCCCATGAGCGTTCAGCGCCGCATCGACCTCCTTGCGGACGGACGGAGTCAGCCCGTCACCGCCGATCATGACGACCGGATCGAGATGATGGGCGTCAGCGCGCTGTGCCTTGCGCTGTGCGGGAGTCAGGTGGATCGCGGTCATCGGCCTATTATCCGCGGCGGATGAAGACGCAAACCAAGAGCAAGAAGGTCAACAAGGCGTGGCTGCACGATCACGTTCACGACACCTACGTCAAGCTGGCCAAGCGCGAGGGCTACCGGGCACGAGCCGCTTACAAGCTGAAGGAGATCGACGAGGAACTGCAGCTGTTGCGGCCGGGCCAGGTGATCGTCGACCTGGGCGCGTCGCCCGGCGCCTGGAGCCAGTACGTGCGGCGCAAGTTCGCGCCCAAAGAGGCTGGTGCCGGTGGTGGCGCTTCCGCCGGCCACCTGCACGGGACGATCATCGCCCTCGACCTGCTCGAGTTCGAGCCGATCGAGGGCGTCACCTTCGTGCAGGGCGACTTTCGGGAGGAAGGCGTGCTGGCGGCGCTGGCCGAGACGCTCGACGGGCGCCCGGTCGATGTCGTGCTGTCGGATCTGGCGCCGAACCTGTCGGGCATCGGCTCGTCGGATGCGGCGCGGATTTCCCATCTGGTGGAACTGGCAGTCGATTTCGCTGGCGCGCACCTGCGGCCGCAGGGCGCGCTGGTCTGCAAGGCCTTCCACGGCAGCGGCTACAACGAGTTGATGGCACTCTTCAGGCAGAGCTTCAAGGTCGCCAAGGCCATCAAGCCAAAGGCGTCACGTGACCGTTCGTCCGAAACTTATCTGATTGGAATCGGTCTCAAAAACCCATCGCAACTGCCGAAACCGATAGGACCCGCGTCTTGATCGGTAAAGTGCCGTGATACACGCGGTGTTTGCGCGGGAATGGCCGAGGCTCCCGAGGCCTTGAGTGAACTAAAATCGACCACACATGCAGCAACAGCGGGCGTCGATGCGCCTGCGTTGGTGGCATGACTGGAAACGGAGTCGCGGTGAACAATCAATGGTTCTCGAAGGTTGCTGTCTGGCTGGTGATCGCGCTGGTGCTGTTCACCGTCTTCAAGCAGTTCGACCGCAGCGCGACGCAAAGCGGGATGATGG
>CAXTDH010000457.1:0-3504 GCA_964242405.1 uncultured Rhizobacter sp.
GTCCCCGCCGAACGACTTGGCGACATGGTCGATGAACTCGGTGAACACGACGCCCTTCATGGCGGCTCCTGTCATTTGTGACGAGGGCCCGCGGTCAATTCGCCGGGGGACGTGCTGTTATCGGCGCATCCTCGGCCATCTTCAACAGTCAGAGCATGAAGTCATAGTCGATCACCAGCGGCGCGTGATCCGAGAACCGCTGCTCGAGGTAGATGTGCTCCGCCCGTGCATGCGCCGCGACCGCAGGCGTCGCCAGGTGATAGTCGATCCGCCAGCCCACGTTCTTCGCCCGGGCCTGGCCGCGGTTGCTCCACCAGGTGTACTGCTCGGGGTTCGGGTTCAAGGTGCGAAAGACGTCGATCATCCCGATGTCGTCCAGCAGACTCGTCAACCACGCCCGCTCCTCCGGCAGGAAGCCGCTGTTCTTGCGGTTGCCACGCCAGTTCTTCAGGTCGATTTCCTTGTGGGCGATGTTGATGTCGCCCACCAGAATCACCTCCCGCTCGGCCACCAGCGCCTTCAGCCGCGGCGCCATCAGCGCCAGGAACCGGAACTTGGCGGCCTGGCGCAATTCGCCGCTCGAGCCGCTCGGAAAGTAGCAGCTGACGATGCTGAGCCGGCCGCTCGGGCCGACGCCTGGCACATCGTCGAAGCGGGCCTCCACATAGCGGCCCTCGGCGTCGAATTCCGCATCGCCGATGCCCAGGACGACATTGCTCGGCACCGCCCGGGTGTAGAGGCCGACACCCGAGTAGCCACGCTTGTCGGCATAGTGGAAATGCCCGGTCATGCCGGCGACCCGGTCGAAGCGGCCGACGACCGTGTCGGCCTGGGCCTTGACCTCCTGCACCCCCATACAATCCGCGCCTACACCCTCCGCCCAGGCTTCGAAGCCCTTGCTGGCCGCGGAGCGGATGCCGTTCAGGTTCAACGAGACGAGACGAAACACGGTGCCGATCCGATGACGATGCAGTCGCAGGGCAGCGGCCCCGCCCGCGCCGACGCGCCGACCCTCGCGCAGGAGTTCGTCGAGTTCGCGGTGGCAGCCGGTGCCTTGCGGTTCGGGGAGTTCAGGACCAAGGCAGGGCGGCTCTCGCCCTACTTCTTCAATGCCGGCCTGTTCGACGACGGCGCCAAGCTCGGCCGCCTGGCGCAATTCTATGCACGTCGCCTGCTGCAGAAGGGCAGCGCGGCGGGCGATGCACCGCTCGTCTTCGACATGCTCTTCGGCCCGGCCTACAAGGGCATCACGCTCGCCGCCGCGGTGTCGGTCGAGCTGGCCCGCCAGGGCTGCAACCGGCCGTTCGCCTTCAACCGCAAGGAGGCGAAGGACCACGGCGAGGGCGGCCTCCTGATCGGCGCGCCGATGGCAGGCCGGGTCTGCATCATCGACGACGTGATTTCCGCCGGCACGTCCGTGCGCGAATCGTTGGAAATGATCGCAGCCGCCGGCGCCACCCCGTGCGCCGTGACGATTGCACTTGATCGGCAGGAAAAAGCGACCGATAACGGAGCGGATGTACCGTGGTCTGCGGTGCAATTCGTCGAGCGCCGGTTCCGCTTGCAGGTACTGGCGATCGCGACGCTGGCAGACTTGCTCAGTTACCTGCAATCGAATGCGGATCCGGCACTCAGGGCCCACGCCGACAGCGTGGCCGCTTACCGGGAGCGCTACGGAGTGTGATTTGGTCTCGATGGGTTGGAAGAGAAATGCAGCGGCAATGCGAGCGGTAGGGCGGGCGCGGCTCACCACCGGTTCGACGTCGTACGCCGGGTCGGGCCTGCTGGCCATCGCCTTGCTCGCCATCGGCCCCTCGCTGCCGACAGCGGCGCTGGCTGCGCCGATCTACAGCTGCGTCGACGGCAACGGCAAGCGCCTGACTTCCGACCGGCCGATCGCCGAATGCACCGGTCGTGAACAGCGGGTACTCAATACCGACGGCTCGATCCGCGAGGTGCTGCCCCCGACCCTGACGGCGGAGGAGCGGGCCGCGAGGGAGCAGCGCGAGCGCGAGGCCGAAACCGAACGGGCGGCCCGCCAGGACGCCCTCCGCCGCGACCGCAACCTGCTGATCCGCTTCCCGGACGCGGCCACGCACCACAAGGCCCGCGAGGCGGCGCTCGACGACGTCCGCAAGTCGGTGCAGCTGTCGCAGAGCCGGGTCGCGCTGCTCGCCAACGAGCGCCGGCCGCTGCTCGACGAGGCGGAGTTCTATGTCGGCCAGCAGATGCCCGGCAAGCTGCGGGCGCAGCTCGATGCGAACGACGCCTCGGCGGCGGCGCAGAAAAACCTCATTCAGAACCAGCAGATCGAGATCGTCCGCATCAACACGCTCTACGACGCCGAACTCGAGCGCTTGAAAAAGCTGTGGGCGGGCGCGCCGCCCGGGTCGATGGGCAAGTTGCCCGCCGCCCTGCCGCCGGCCGGTTTGCATTCGTCGGCGGCATCGGCTCCCGCATCGGCATCGGCATCGGCATCGGCATCGGCACCGGCACCGTCATCGGCATCGGCATCGATGCTCGGCGTGGTGTCGACGACGACCAGGGTCGTGAAGCAGACGCGGCACTGATGAAGTTCGCGCGGTATGGGCCGCTGCCTCTGCCACCCGCGCTGCGCCTACGCCCCTGCCGCCCGCCCGGCCGTCCGCTGCCATGACGCACGGCCCTGCCCCGCCGCATCCGAGCCGCCGCGTCCGCGCCGCCCTAGCCCCCGAGCTTGCGTTTCAACAGCTCACTCACCTGCGCCGGATTGCCCTTGCCCTTGCTCGCCTTCATCGCCTGGCCGACCAGCGCGTTGAAGGCTTTGTCCTTGCCGGCACGGTATTCCTCGACCGACCGAGCGTTCGTCGCCAGCACCTGGTCGACGATCTGTTCCAACTCGCCGGTGTCGCTCATCTGGCGCAGGCCGCGGGCGTCGATCAAGGCGTCCACGTCCTGCCCTTCGCCGAGCCAGAGCGCGTCGAACACCTGGCGGGCGGCGTTGTTGGAGATCGTGCCATCGGCGATCCGGGCGACCAGACGCGCGAGCACCGGCGCCGAGACCGGGCTTTCGTCGACGCTGGCCGAGGCGGCGTTCAGCCGCCGCGACACTTCCCCCATCAACCAGTTCGCGACCAGCTTGGGCGCGCCGCTCGCATTCGCCGCCACCTCGAAGTAGCGGGCCATCGCCTTGCTTTGCGTCATCATCGCCGCGTCGTAGGCGGGCAGGCCGAAGTCGCTCTGGAAGCGGGCGGCCATGGCGCCGGGCAGTTCGGGCAGCTGCGCCCGGACAGCCTCGATCCAGGCCGGCTCGATCGCCAGCGGCGGCAGGTCGGGGTCGGGAAAATAGCGGTAGTCGTGCGCGTCTTCCTTGCTGCGCATCGCCCGAGTTTCGCCACTCGCCGCGTCGAACAGCACGGTCGCCTGGTGCACCTCGCCGCCGTCTTCGATCAGGTCGATCTGCCACTGGATCTCGTAGTCGATCGCCTGCTGCATGAACTTGAAGCTGTTCAGGTTCTTGATCTC
>CAXTDH010000458.1:0-3502 GCA_964242405.1 uncultured Rhizobacter sp.
CCATCAGCCGGTCGGCGTAGGTGATCCAGGACACGGCGCCGACGCCTTGCCGCGATGCGATCTGGGTATTGATCATGATCGAGATCGGCGCCACCGAGACGCCGATCAGCGCCGGCCCCATCTGCCGCAGCACTTTCACGACACCAGGATGCATGCGGGCCGCCTTGAGCGTCGACCAGCGCAGGCCGATCCGGGGCAACACGCCGATCCGGGCGAGCGCCGGCAGCTGCACCGCGAGCTGCAGCACGCCGCCCAGCATGACGCCGACCGCCAGTGCGTAGATCGGCGGCCAGCCCCAGCGGCCGAAGGTCGGCGCGAGCAGCCAGGCCATGGCGATCTGCGACAGGTTGAGCAGCACGGGCGTTGCGGCCGACACCGCGAAGCGCTTCCAGGTGTTGAGCACCGCCGAGGCCAGCGACACCAGCGAGACGAAGCCGATGTAGGGAAACATCCAGCGTGTCATCACGGTCGCTTCGTCGAACTTCGCGAGCCCGGAGCCGATCAGCCAGACGATGACAGGCGCACCGATCACGCCGACGACGACGGTCACGACCAGCGCCCAGAGCAGCACCGTGGCGACCGCATCGATCAGGCGGCGGGTGGCGGCATCGCCTTCGATCGTCCGGGTCTCGGCGAGCACCGGCCCGAAGGCCTGGAGGAACGCGCCCTCGCCGAACAACCGCCGCAGCAGGTTCGGGATCCGAAACGCCACATTGAAGGCGTCGACCGATGCGCCGGCACCGAACATCGAGGCCACCACCACCTCGCGCGCCAGGCCGAACACGCGTGACAGGAGCGTGAAGAGCGAGACGACCGAGGCAGCGCGCAGCAGGTTCATGGGCTTGTCGGCCGGTCGCTCGTCAGCGCGGGAGCCAGGGGGGGCGGGCGATTATAGGAGCGGCGGTTCACCCGTTTGCGGTGGGATGCCGCGGGTGCTATAGTCAGCGACTCTCCCAAACGCAGACGTGCGGTCGCTCATATCTCATATAAGAGAAGAGCCCCCTTCAGCTTCACACAGCATCGATACATGGCCACCTCCTCCAAAGCCAAGAAGAAGACAGTTCGCATCGCCTCGGGCTTGAAGCGCGTTCGGCAAGACATCAAGCTGAACGCTGCCAACACAGCGCTGCGTTCCAAATTCCGCACGGTCATCAAGAATGTGCAGAAGGCGGTCATCGCAGGCGACAAGGCCAAGGCGGTGGAGACGTTCAAGACGGCCGAATCCGTCATCGACTCGATTGCCGACAAGGGCCTGTTCCACAAGAACAAGGCGGCGCGCCACAAGAGCCGGCTGGCCGCCAAGGTCAAGGCGCTGAACGCTGCCACCGGCACGGCCGCTTAGGCCGGACGCGTCTCACTTCTACCGAAAGCTCGCGGACAGCGGGCTTTTTGCATTCTGGGCCTCGCCGCCATGGCACCGGCCGAACAGCCAGGTCAGCGCCTGTCGCCCAGTACGCCGGGTCAGCGCCTGTCGCTCGGAGGGCTCGCTGAAGCAGTCGACGGTATCGCCTCGTCGACTGCGAGCCGGTTGTCGCGGGCAAAGTTCATGACGAACTCCCAGGCCATCGGCTCCACCGACTTCAGCGCCTCGTCGACGATCACGCACTTGATGCCGTCGACGACCCTCGGCACGCAGAGCGGCGAGTAGCCGATGAAGGCGCCGATGCCGCCCTGGACGCCCTCCGGCCGGAAGCAGGACATCGCGCCGGCGAGCCGCTCCGACCAGTCGCTGGGGCGAAACTGCTGGCCGTCCGGTGTCACTCCCCGAATGAAGAATTGGCGCGGTGGCAAGGCGGTCATGGGTTCGTTCGGGCGGTATCGATGAGGCAGGTTCCAGCACGGGCCCGGGTCATTGTGCCGTCATCGCGCCGACTCGACGGTCACGGCGAACGCCCGGCGACGCCACTGCCCGGTTGTCGGCAACCCCGGGCGCCGCTTTAGAATCAGGCCGCGGGACGGTCCAGGCACGCGCTGCGCTTCACCTGGGCGGAAACCACTGTTTTCACCCCTCTCGCCAACCGTCTGGAGACTGCGCCCATGAATGCCCCGGCCGCCTTGCCCGTCCTGTCAGAACCCCATGTGATGAACACCTACGGCCGCCTGCCGCTGGCGCTGTCGCACGGCCTGGGTTGCTGGCTCTGGGACACCGACGGCAAGCGCTACCTCGACGGCCTGGGCGGCATTGCCGTCAACACGCTCGGCCATGCCCACCCGAAGCTGGTGCCGGCGCTGCAGGAGCAGATTGGCAAGCTCATCCACAGTTCGAACTACTACCTGGTGCCATTGCAGGAGCAGCTGGCGGCCAAGCTCTGCCAGCTCTCCGGCCTGTCGAACGCCTTTTTCTGCAGCACCGGGCTGGAGGCCAACGAGGCGGCGCTCAAGATCGCCCGCAAATACGGGCACGACAAGGGCATCGAGCGGCCGGAGATCGTCGTCTACGAAGCGGCCTTCCACGGCCGGTCGATCGCGACCTTGTCGGCCACCGGCAACAAGAAGGTGCAGGCGGGGTTCGGCCCGCTGGTCGAGGGCTTCGTCCGCATTCCGCTCAACGACGCGGCCGCGTTGCAGCAGGTCGCCGAAAGCCACGACAGCGTCGTCGCGGTGTTTCTCGAGGTGATCCAGGGCGAGGGCGGCATCCGGCCAGCGACGATCGACTATTTGCGGGCGGTGCGCCGCATTTGCGACGAGAACGGCTGGTTGCTGATGCTCGACGAGGTGCAGTGCGGCATGGGCCGGACCGGCAAGTGGTTCGCCCACCAATGGGCCGGGATCCTGCCCGACGTGATGCCGCTCGCCAAGGGCCTGGGCTCGGGCGTGCCGGTCGGCGCGGTCGTGTGTGGCCCGAAGGCCGCGAAGGTGCTCGGCCCGGGCAACCACGGCACGACCTTCGGCGGCAACCCGCTGGCGATGCGGGCCGGGGTCGAGACGATCCGGATCATGGAGGAGGACAACCTCCTCGACAACGCGGCGACCGTCGGCGAGCTCCTCAAAGTGTCGCTGGAACGTGAGCTCGCGGGCATGACCGGCGTCGTCGACATCCGCGGCCAGGGGCTGATGCTCGGCATCGAGCTCGACCGGCCGTGCGGCGAGATCCTCGGCCGCGCAGCCGAGGCTGGCCTGATGCTGAGCGTGACGGCCGACAAGGTGATCCGCCTGGTGCCGCCGTTGATCCTGAGCGCCGACGAGGCGGGCCAGATCGTCGCCATCCTGGTGCCGATCATCAAGGACTTCCTCGCCGGACCGGTCGCCGCGACATTGTCGTGATCAACTCGTCGGCGAGCATGACGGCCGAGCCGCACCTCTCCGGTCGGCCGAGCCAGCAGGCGGGCGCAACGGCATCGCGGCCGATCCGCCACTACCTGCAGTTCGCCGACTTCGACGCCGACGACTATGCCTACCTGTTCGCCCGCGCCGCGACCATCAAGACGCGCTTCAAGAACTACGAGAAGTACACGCCGCTGGTCGACCGGACGCTGGCGATGATCTTCGAGAAGGCCTCGAC
>CAXTDH010000459.1:0-3494 GCA_964242405.1 uncultured Rhizobacter sp.
GCCGAGCGGCGTGCCGGGTGCCGCCTCGAATCAGCCGCCGCAGGCCGCGACCGCGCCGTTGACCGGCGCCTCCCAGCCGTTGCAGGCGGCGCAGGCCGGCGGTGCCGGAGCGGCCACCGCCAAGCGCGACGCCACCACCAATTACGAGATCGACAAGACCATCCGGGTGACGCGCAACGCCAGCGGCAATGTCCGCCGCCTGAACGCCGCGGTGGTCGTCAACGACCGGACGGCGACCGACCCGAAGGGCAAGACCAAGACCGTGCCGCTGGCGCCCGAGGAGCTCGAGAAGCTGACCGCGCTCGTCCAGGAGAGCATCGGCTTCAAGAAGGAGCGCGGCGATTCGGTCAAGGTCATCAACGCCCCCTTCAAGATCGAGACGATCACCGAGCTCGAGGTGCCGCTCTGGAAGCAGCCGGAGGTGCTCGACATGCTGCGCGCCGCCGCCGTGCCCGCGGGCCTGGGGCTGATCGGCCTGCTGGTCTTCTTCGGCATGGTCCGGCCGGCCCTCAAGGCAGCGCTCGCCCCGCTGCCGGCGCCCGAGCCGGGCGCACAGTTCACCGAAGTGGTCGACGATGTGCAGGAGTTGCCGGCACTTCCGGCGCCCAAGCGCGCCGAGCAGCTCGAGGCCGCCCGGCTGATGGCCCGACAGAACCCGGCGGCGGTCGCCGGCATCGTCCGCGGCTGGGTGAACGGCGAGCCGGTGGGGGCCAAGGCATGAGCCCGCCCGGCCGCCCGAAGGGCTCATACCGGAGTGCGCAGCACGAAGGTGCGCCGATGAGGCGCGGCGCCTGAGCATGGATGACGCCGGTCTGGAGAACGCCGCCATCCTCTTGATGTCGCTCGGCGAGGAAGAAGCCGCCGGCATCCTGAAGCTGCTGACGCCCAAGGAAGTCCAGGGCCTCGGCGAGACGATCGCCAAGCTGAAATCCGTGACCCGCGACCGGGTCGACGGCGTGATCGACCTCTTCACCACCGTCGCTTCGCAGGAAAGCAACCTCGTCAGCGACACCGACGAGTACGTCAAGTCGGTGCTCCGCAAAGCGCTCGGCGAAGACAAGGCCAACCTGCTGATCGACCGGATCCTGCAGACCAGCGACACCGCCGGCATCGAGGGCCTGAAGTGGATGGACCCGGTCTCGGTCGGCGAGTTGCTGCGCATCGAGCACCCGCAGATCGTCGCCGCGATCCTCGTCCACCTCGAGTTCGATCAGGCGGCCGAGGTGCTGAAGACTTTCCCCGAGCGGCAGCGCAACGAGGTGCTGGTGCGGATCGCGACGCTCGACGGCATCCAGCCGTCGGCGCTGAAGGACCTGAACGAGGTGATGAGCCGGATCCTGGCCGGTGGCGACCGGGGCCGCAAGACGTCGCTCGGCGGCGTCAAGACGGCCGCCGAAATGATCAACATGATGGGCAGCACGGTCGAGACGGCGGTGCTCGACTACATCCGCGAGGCCGACCACGAGCTCGCGCAAAAGATCATGGACAACATGTTCACCTTCGACGACCTGGAGAAGCTCGACGACAAGGGCATCCAGGCGGTGTTGAAGGAGGTGCAGTCGGAGTCGCTCGTCATCGCGCTCAAGGGGGCGACGCCGGAGATGCGCGACAAGGTGTTCAAGAACATGTCGAGCCGCGCCGCCGAGACGCTGCGCGAGGACCTCGACGCGCGCGGCCCGGTGAAGGTCAGCGACGTCGAGGCCGAGCAGAAGGAGATGCTGAAGATCGTTCGCCGCCTGGCCGACGAAGGCCAGATCGTGCTGGCGAGCGGGAGCGACGATGACTTCCTCTGACCTCGTGGCGGGACGCTCGCGGTGGCAAGGCCGTCGGCCGGCATCGCAGCGGGTGCCGCCGTCGACGCTCGGGTGCCGGCGATGAAGCCCAAGAACATCCCGTCGCCGAACGACGCCCGCAACCCGCACGCCCGCTTCATTCCGCGCGAAGAACTGAGCGACGTCAAGGCCTGGCAGCCGGGCAACATCGCCGGCGGGCCGGTGCCGCAGGGCAATGTGCATCAGCGCCGGGCCGACGACGTGCAGAAGGTCGACGTCGCCGAGCAGATCGCGGCGCAGATGCGGGCGGTGCGGCAGGGCGGCTACCAGGATGGCTACCGTGACGGCCTGGCCGCGCTCGATGCCTTCAAGCAGAGCTTCGCCAGCCAGACCAGCGCCCAGATCCGCGCGGTGCTGGCGTCGCTCGGCCAGACGCTCGGCGGCCTGCAGCAGGAAATGGCCCGGACCCTCGCCGTCAGCGCGACCCAACTGGCGCGGCAGATCGTCCGCAGTGAACTCCTGACCCGGCCGGCGCTGGTGGCGCAGGTGGCGCAGGAGGTGGTCGACACGCTGCTGCTGAGCGCCCGCCACATCACCTTGCGCGTCCATCCCGATGACCTGCCGCTGGTCGCCCAGGGCGCGGCCGAGGTGCTGACGGCCCGGGGGGCGCGGCTCGTCGCCGACCCATCGCTCGCGCGCGGCGGCTGTCGAGTCGAATCCGACATCGGCATCGTCGACGCGACGCTCGAGAACCGCTGGCTGCGGGCGGTGGCCTCTCTCGGGGTGGCCGACGGGTGGGAGGCCAAGGGTGTAGCGCCGGAGGCGGCGCCGCCCCGGCAACGCGACGCCCATGACCGGGACATCGACGACCGCGACGTCCATGACCGCGACGTCCATGACCGCGACAGCCACGACAGCCACGACCACGACCACGACGAGGACCGCCCGAAATGAAGACCTCACCGATCGAGAACGAGGCACTCGCCGGCGCCGCGGCCGCTGCAGGCGACGACACCGGCAGCGCCTGGCATCGCTACCTCGCCGACATGCGCACCTTCTCCGCCGACCCGGTGCGGCTTGAAACCCAGGGCTTGCTGGTGCGGGTCACCGGCCTGGTGCTCGAGGCCGCCGGCATCCGGGTGCCGGTCGGCTCGGTGTGCGAGATCCGCCCGCATCACGACGGTGGGGTGAGGCCGCAGTCGCCGGTCACCGCCGAGGTCGTCGGCTTCTCCGGCGACCACGCCTATCTGATGGCGACCGGTGACATCGCCGGCCTCTCCAGCGGCGCCCGGGTCGTGCCGCGACCGTCGCCGGTGGTGCCGATGAAGCTCGGCGCCGCCCGCCACCCCTGGCGCCGCAACGAAGACCGGACGCTGCACCTTCCGGTCGGCGACGGCCTGCTCGGCCGGGTCGTCGATTCGCACGGCCATCCGCTCGACCGCAAGGGCCCGATCGAGCACACCGAACGCGAACCGCTCACCCGCCGGCCGATCAACGCCATGGACCGCGACCCCGTGCGCACCCCGCTCGACACCGGCGTGCGCGCCATCAACGCCATGCTCACCGTCGGCCGCGGCCAGCGCATCGGCCTCTTTGCCGGCACCGGCGTCGGCAAGTCGGTGCTGCTCGGCATGATGGCCCGCTACACCAGCGCCGATGTGATCGTCGTCGGCCTGATCGGCGAACGCGGCCGCGAGGTCAAGGAATTCATCGAGGACATCC
>CAXTDH010000460.1:0-3490 GCA_964242405.1 uncultured Rhizobacter sp.
GGAACTGGCTGGTGGTGAGCGCGCCTTCGATCTCGGCGGCGAGCCGGGTCAGCTCGTGCAGCAGGGCTTCGTCTTCGCCACCCTCGACCGCGATGCGCCCGGTGAGGGTGGCGAGCGACGCCTCGACGGCGGCGATCCGCGGCGTCAGCGCCCGCGCGATCGGCAGGGCGAGCAGCGCCATCATCCGGTAGGCCTCGATCTCGAACAGGCGCTGCAGCGTGCGGCCGGCCTGGCGCTCGGTGAGATCGTGATTGCCGACGATGACGCGGCCGAAGCCGTCGGCATGGATCCGGAAATCGGTGCAGGCGTAACCGGCACCCTCGCCGATCTCGCCGCCGATCGTGATGTTGCCGTCGAAGAACGACGCCAGGGTGCCGGTGTCGGGCTGTTCCGCCGCTGCCGGCATGAGTTCCGCGTGCAGGGCGACCAGCGTGGCGCCCGGCAGCGCATCGAGCCAGTCGGGCGGCAACAGGCCGACCACCGGATCCGCGAACGGTCGGGCCGCGAGCCCGGGAGCGAAGAAGGAGAATCCCGAGAATTCACCATGCCGCTCCCACTTGAAGCGAAACGGGCCGACCTGCTCGCTGAAATGAGTGGCATCCGCCAACGGTGCCGCGACCCCGTGCTGCTCGCACAGCCGGGCGATATGGGCCTGCTCGCGCGCCCGGTCCGCCGGCTCCATCAACACCGCCAGGTAGGTCGCCCGACACGGTGTCGCCAGCGTCTCCGAAGGCCGGGCATGGACCTCATCTGCGAGCAGGCGCCGCAAGGGATGGTCGGTTGGGAGCATGATCACTTTGGTGGAGGCTCGGCGACGGCCGCAGGAGCCCGGTATTCTGACCTCGCCGTCGACGCCGCCCGTCGACTACCGAGGAACAGATGCCGATGAGACAACCGACCGATCCGCAGCACCGGCGCCGCGGGGCCGCCACGCTCGCAGCACTCGTGGCACTCACGGCATTCACGACCTCCGGGCTCGTGGCTTGCGCCGAACACCGGCCCGCGCCCAACGGTCTCGATCCGGTTCGCCTTGCCGGCGCCCGGTTCGTGCTCCTCGGCGAAGTGCATGACAACGCCGAACAACACCGGAAAAGAGCGGCGCTCCTGTCCCGGCTCTTGTCCGACGGCCGGCCCACGGCGGTCGTCTTCGAGCAGCTCGACCGCGGCCACGACGCGACGATCGGCGCCGCCCCCCGGAACGCCGAAGCCGTCGCGACGGCCGGGCGACTCGACCGCGCGGGTTGGGGCTGGCCTCTGCACAAGCCGCTGTTCGAGGCGGCACTGGCTGGCGGCGCGACACTGTCGGGCGGCGACCTGAGCAACACGGACGCCCGGGCCGTCGTGACGGGTGGCGCGGCCTCGGTCCCGGACGACCTGCGACCGCTGCTCGACACCGCCGGCTGGTCTGCGGCCGACGAGGCCTCCGTCGAGCAGGAAATCGGCGCCAGCCACTGCGGTGCCTTGCCGACCCGGCTCTGGCCGGCGATGGCGTTAGCCCAACGAGCCCGCGACGCGGCGTTGGCCGGAGCGATGGTGGCAGCGGCCCGACAGCATGAGCGCGTCGTGTTGATCGCCGGCAACGGCCATGTTCGCCGTGACCTGGGCGTGCCGCGCTACCTGATCGGCGCGGGCACCGGGAACGGTGCGATCGTCTCGATCGGCTACCTGGAAGCGCCCGATCCGGACGCTCCCTACGACATCGTCGACATCACGCCGGCCGCATCCCGACCCGATCCCTGCGTCGACTTCAAGCCCCGGCCCTGATCAGTACTCGCCGCCCAGGCTCCCCGGCGCCAGGTTGTCGAACTTGGTCAGCGGCTTGTTGAAGAAAAGCTTGACCGTGCCGGTCGGCCCGTTGCGCTGCTTGCCGATGATGATCTCGGCAATCCCGGGCTCCTTGCTCTGCTCCTTGGTGTAGTAGTCGTCGCGGTAGATGAACATGATGACGTCGGCGTCCTGCTCGATGGCGCCGGATTCGCGCAGGTCGCTCATCATCGGCCGCTTGTCGGTGCGCGATTCGACGCTCCGGTTGAGCTGCGACAACGCCAGCACCGGGCACTTCAGCTCCTTGGCGAGCGACTTCAGGCCACGCGAGATCTCACCGATCACCGTCGCCCGGTTCTCCTCGCTGTTGCTGTTGCCGCTGCCGCTCATCAGCTGCAGGTAGTCGACGACGATCATGCCGAGCTGGCCGCATTGCCGGGCCTGGCGCCGCGCCCGTGCCCGCACCTCGCTGGGCGTCAGCGCGGAGCTCTCGTCGATGAACATGCTGACGCTGCCCAGCTTCTCGACCGCCTCCGAGAGCCGGCTCCACTCGTCGTCCTTCAACCTGCCGGTGCGCAGGTTGCTCTGATCGATCCGGCCGAGGGAGCCGACCAGGCGCAGCGCCAGTTGGGCTGCGCCCATCTCCATCGAGAAGACGACGACCGGCAGGCCTTCGGCCACCGCCACGTGTTCGGCGATATTCAGCGCGAAAGCCGTCTTGCCCATCGACGGCCGGGCCGCCAGGACGATCAGGTCGCCGGGCTGGAAACCGGAGGTCATGCGGTCCAGGTCGAAATAGCCGGTGCGCACGCCGGTGACGTCCTCGGCGCCGTTCTCGTACAGCTCGGTGACGCGGTCGAGCAACTGGACGACGAGTGAATCCATGCTCTGGAAGCCCTGCTGCGACTTCGAGCCCTCCTCGCCGATCCGGAAGATCTTGCCCTCGGCCTCGTCGAGGATCTCGGCGACGTTGCGGCCGTGCGGGTTGAAAGCGGCCGTCGCGATCTCGTCGCTCGCCGCCACCAGCTTCCGCAGCACCGCCCGCTCACGGACGATCTCGGCGTAGCGGCGCATGTTCGCTGCGCTCGGCACGCTCTGGGCGAGCGCGTTCAGGTAGACGAGGCCACCGCACTCCTCGGCCTTGCCCAGGCCCTGCAGCTGCTCGAAGACGGTGATGACATCGGCCGGCTTGGTGGCGTTGATCAGGCCGCCGACCGCGGCATAGATCAGGCGGTGCTCATAACGGTAGAAGTCGCTGTCCGAGAGCAGGTCGCCGGCCCGGTCCCAGGCGCTGTTGTCGAGCAGCAGCCCGCCGAGGACGCTTTGTTCGGCTTCGACCGAATGCGGGGGGATCCGCAAACGCGCGACTTCATCGTCCGCTGCGGGGCGGGTCGCGGGTTCTCTGGAGGGCAGGTAGGCGGTGGTCATCACGGAATCATAGGCCGCTCGGCCGGGATCGCCTGTGGGCAACCCTGTGGAGATTCGGAGCACAAGCCCGTGAAAAGGGCCGGCAGAGGCCGACCCGTATGGCCATGAGGCGGGTCCGTTCGAGCGACCCGTTCACGTCGTCGGCGCGCGCCCTTCGAAGGCGCGCGTCCGCAGGCGTCAGTCCGTCTCGCCGAGAATGACGACTTTTACTTCGACGACCACATCGGAGTGGGGCGCGACCGACACCGTGTGCTCGCCGACCGTCTTGATCGGACCGGTGGGCATGCGCACCTGCGCC
>CAXTDH010000461.1:0-3003 GCA_964242405.1 uncultured Rhizobacter sp.
CCGGCCCGGCGATCGCCTTCCAGCTGCTGATCTACCCCGCCACCGACCAGCACCGGAACGCGCCCTCGCACACCAGCAACGGCAAGGGCTATCTGCTGACGAACGAATCGATGGACTATTACGCCGGTCATTACATCGCCGACAAGACGGCGTACGCCGACTGGCGCGCCTCTCCGCTGCTGCACACCGACCTGTCGCGGCTGCCGCCCGCCCTGGTGCTGACCGCCGGCTACGACCCGCTGCGCGACGAAGGCGCCGCCTACGCCGAGGCCCTGACAGCCGCCGGCAACCACGCCAGCTACGTCTGCTTCGAGCGGATGATCCACGGCTTCATCACCATGGGCCGGGTGCTCGACGAGGCGAACACCGGCGTCGCGCTCTGCGCCGCGGAGCTGCGCCGGGTGCTTCGGGCGAGTCGACAGCCTGGGCCGCCGGCATCGGGCTGACGGCACCGAGCTGACGGGCGGCGTCAAGGCGGGCGAGTGAACGGCCGGATCCGACAATCCGGCGTCCGGGCAAGCGCTTGAGCGGTCCCCGCCCGCACCTTGCCTGCAGACCACCGGCCATCAGCGGCCGGCCGCGGCAGATCCCGTCAGGCCCGGGTCACGCTCTCGACCACCGGCGCGGCCGGTTTCCGCTTCGCCCGCCACGCGCCCAGCAGCACCAGGGCGCCCGGAATCAGGATCGCCGCCCAGATGATCTTGTCCAGGTTCGTCTTCACCCAGGGGATGTTGCCGAAGAGGTAGCCGCAGGTGATGAGGCCGGCGACCCAGAGCGTGCCGCCGAACACGTCGTAGAGCGTGAAGCGGGTGCGGGTCATGCGGGCGACGCCGGCCACGAACGGCGCGAACGTCCGCACGAACGGCATGAAGCGGGCCGCGACGATGGTCACGCCGCCGTAGCGCTCGTAGAAAGCGTGCGCCTGATCGAAGGCGTTCTTGTTGAAGAAGCGCGAGTTCGGCCACTTGAAGACACGCGGCCCGAAGTGCCGGCCGATCAGGTAGTTGGTCTGGTTGCCGAGGATCGATGCGGCGATCAGCAGGCCGATCGAGAGCGGCAGGCTCATCAGGCCGGCGCCCGCCAGCGCCCCGACGACGAACAGCAGCGAATCGCCGGGCAGGAACGGCATCACGACGACGCCGGTCTCGACGAAGATGATCAGGAACAGCAGGGCGTAGACCCAGGCACCGTAGGCCTGGACGAAGGTCGCCAGGTGCACGTCGACGTGCAGGACGAAGTCGAAAACGAACCGGACGAATTCCATGCCGGTGATTATCGATGCAGGTATCGCGCCCCCATCCGGCGCTGGAACGGCCGGCAACCGGCGCTTTCTACAATCGCGGCATGGATTCCGCCGTACTCGAGTCGGGCCGACGTCGCCCGATTCGCGACCTGCCGGACGAGCTCGTCAGCCAGATCGCCGCGGGCGAGGTCGTCGAGCGGCCGGCCTCGGTGGTGCGCGAGCTCGTCGACAACGCGCTCGACGCGGGTGCCGCCGAGGTGGTCGTCCGGCTGATCGGCGGCGGCATCCGGGCGATCGTCGTCGAGGACGACGGGCAGGGAATAGCCGCTGCCGAACTGCCGCTCGCGCTGCGCCGCCACGCCACCAGCAAGATCGCGTCGCTCGCCGAGCTCGAGGGCGTCGTCACCATGGGTTTTCGCGGCGAAGCCCTGGCGGCGATGGCCTCGATCGCCGAGCTGACCATCGCCAGCCGGACGGCGGATGCGCCGCATGCCGTGCGCCTCGACGGCCGATCCGGCGAGCTCGCGCCGAGCGCCCGCGGCGTCGGCACCAGCGTCGAGGTGCGGGAGCTGTTCTTCAGCACGCCGGCGCGCCGCAAGTTCCTGAAGAGCCCGGCGACCGAGCTGGCCCACTGCGTCGAGGCCGTGCGGCGCCATGCGCTGGCACGGCCCGGTGTCGCCTTCAGCGTCTGGCACGAAGGCCGGCCGGTGCAGCAATGGCGGCGGACGACGCCTTCGCAGCGGCTCGGCGACGTGCTCGGCGCCGATTTCATGGCGCGCAGCCGGGAGGTGGTGCTCGAGCTGGGCGCGCTGCGGCTGGCCGGGCGCAGCGGCAGCCCCGAGTCGGCGCGCAGCCGGGCCGATCAGCAATATGTCTACGTCAACGGCCGGCATGTGCGCGACCGGCTGATCGCCCACGGCGTGCGGTCGGCCTACGAGGACGTGCTGCACGGCGACCGGCAACCCGCGTATGTGCTGTTCCTCGACATCGAGCCCGACCGGGTGGATGTCAATGTCCACCCGGCCAAGACGGAGGTGCGGTTCCGCGATTCGCGGGAGGTGCACCAGGCGGTGCGGCGGGGTGTAGAGGCGGCGCTGGCGGTGCCGACGGGGGCGCCGGTCGGCGGTGCGGGAGCGGTCCTGGGGGCACCGGTCGGCGGTGCGGGAGCGGTCACGTCGGCGCCCGTCGACGGCACGGGAGCGGTCACCTGGGGCAACGGGGCCGGATCGGTCATCAGCCGCTACACCGGCTGGCAGGAGGGCGGGGCGCGCCATCAGGCATCGCTCGGCCTGCGGCAGATGGCCGTCCTCAATGCGCGCGAGCTGCCTGCCGGCTACTTGGTCACGTCCTCACCCGCCGCAGCTTCGCCAGCCGATGCCTCGGCGCTGGCGCCTGCCCATTCGCCGGCCACTGCGCCTGCCTCGGCAGCGGGCCAGGAGTGGCGCCTCGGCCGGGCGCTGGCGCAGGTGGCGGGCGTATTCATCCTCGCCGAGAACGCTCAGGGCCTGGTCGTCGTCGACATGCATGCCGCCCACGAGCGGATCGTCTACGAGCGGCTGAAGGCCAACCTGGAGCGCCAGACGGGTGGCGCTGCCGGCGCCCGGATCGACTCCCAGCCGCTGCTGATCCCGGTCACCTTTGCCGCGACCGCGCACGAGATCGCGACCGCCCAGGCGCAGGCGGAGACGCTGCTCGCGCTCGGGCTCGACGTCACGCCGCTCACCGTCAGCGTCCTCGCCGTGCGGTCGCATCCGGCCGTC
>CAXTDH010000461.1:3013-3490 GCA_964242405.1 uncultured Rhizobacter sp.
GGGGGGGGGGGGGGGGGGGGCGGCGCGGGCGGGGGGGGTGCGGGGCGCGGTGGCCGCGACGGCTGCCGACGTCGCGACCGCCGAGGCCGAAGCTGCGACCTTGAGCCTGCTCGGACTGGACATCACGCCGCTCACGGCCCAGGTGCTCGCGGTGCGCGCTTGCCCGGCCGCGCTCGTCGGCGGCGACATCGTCGAGCTGGCGCGCAGCGTGCTCGCCGAACTGGCGGAGCATGGCGCGAGCGGCATCGTCGAGCGCAGCCGCGACCGCATCCTGTCGACCATGGCCTGCCACGGCGCGGTCCGCGCCAACCGGCAGCTGACGATCGACGAGATGAACGCCCTGCTGCGCGACATGGAAGCGACGCCCCGGTCGGACCAGTGCAACCACGGCCGGCCGACCTGGCGCCAGATCACGCTGAAGGAGCTCGACGGCTTGTTCTGGCGTGGGCGGTGAAAGACGACCTCCATGTGCTAGGC
>CAXTDH010000462.1:0-3039 GCA_964242405.1 uncultured Rhizobacter sp.
TCGGCGACGTGATCGGCAAATACCACCCGCACGGCGACCAGTCGGTCTACGACACCATCGTCCGGATGGCGCAGGATTTTTCGATGCGCCACATGCTGGTCGATGGCCAGGGCAACTTCGGCTCGGTCGACGGCGACAACGCCGCAGCGATGCGCTACACCGAAATTCGCCTCGCCAAGATCGCCCACGAGATGCTCGCCGACCTCGACAAGGAAACGGTCGACTTCGGGCCGAACTACGACGGCTCGGAGCAGGAGCCGCTGGTCATGCCGACGCGGCTGCCGAACCTGCTGGTCAACGGCTCGGGCGGCATCGCCGTCGGCATGGCGACCAACATCCCGCCGCACAACTTGAACGAGGTCGTCGACGCCTGCCAGCACCTGTTGAAGAACCCGGGCGCGACGATCGACGAATTGATGGAGATCATCCCGGCGCCCGACTTCCCGACCGCCGGCATCATCCACGGCCTCTCGGGCGTGCGCGACGGCTACCGCACCGGCCGCGGCCGCGTGATCATGCGGGCGAAGTGCCACTTCGAGGACATCGACCGCGGCCAGCGCCAGTCGATCATCGTCGACGAGATCCCGTACCAGGTCAACAAGAAGAACCTGCTCGAGCGAATGGCCGAACTGGTGCACGAGAAGAAGCTCGAGGGCATAAGCCACATCCAGGACGAGTCCGACAAGTCGGGCATGCGGGTCGTGATCGAATTGAAGCGCGGCGAAGTGCCGGAGGTCGTCCTCAACAACTTATATAAGCAGACGCAGCTCCAGGACACCTTCGGCATCAACATGGTGGCGCTGATCGACGGTCAGCCGCGGCTGTGCAACCTGAAGGATCTGATCGAGGTCTTCCTCGAGCACCGGCGCGAGGTCGTCACCCGGCGCACGGTGTTCGAACTGCGCAAGGCGCGCGAACGCGGCCATGTGCTCGAAGGCCTGGCGGTGGCGCTCGCCAACATCGACGAGTTCATCGCCACGATCAAGGCCTCGCCGACACCGCCTGTCGCCAAAGCCGCGTTGATGCAGAAGAGCTGGGATTCGTCGATGGTGCGCGAGATGCTGTCTCGTGTGGCCGGCGACAACCCGGGCGGCACGGCGGCTTACCGGCCGGAAGGGCTCGACAAGGCCTTCGGCATTCAGCCCGACGGCCTCTACCGGCTGTCGGACGACCAGGCGGCCGAGATCCTGCAGATGCGGCTGCAGCGCCTGACCGGGCTGGAGCAGGACAAGATCCTGGCGGAATACAAGGAGGTGATGGTGCAGATCACCGACCTGCTGGACATCCTGGCCACGCCGTCGCGGGTCACGACCATCATTTCCGACGAGTTGGCGTCGATCAAGCAGGAGTTCGGCCAGACCAAGCTGGGTGCGCGCCGCAGCACCATCGAGCACAACGCGATGGATCTCGGCACCGAGGACCTGATCACCCCGACCGACATGGTGGTCACGCTTTCGCACACCGGCTATATCAAGAGCCAGGCGCTGTCGGAATATCGGGCGCAAAAGCGCGGCGGCCGCGGCAAGCAGGCCACGCAGACCAAGGAAGACGACTGGGTAGACCAGCTCTTCATCGCCAACACCCACGACTACATCCTCTGCTTCACTAATAAAGGACGGGTGTACTGGCTGAAGGTGTGGGAGGTGCCGCAGGGCTCGCGCAACTCCCGCGGCCGGCCGATCGTCAACATGTTTCCGCTGCAGCCGGGCGAGAAGGTCAACGTCGTACTGGCGCTGACCGACGGCTTCAGGAGCTTCCCGGCCGACAACTACATCTTCATGGCGACTGCCCAGGGCGTCGTCAAGAAAACGAGCCTCGATGAGTTCAGCAACCCGAGGAAAGCCGGCATCATCGCCGTCGACCTGGATCCGGGCGACTACCTGATAGGCGCCGCCCTGACCGACGGCCAGCACGACGTGATGCTGTTCTCCGACGGCGGCAAGGCGGTTCGCTTCTTGGAGGACGACGTCCGGCCAATGGGGCGCAACGCCCGCGGCGTACGTGGCATGTTCCTGGAAGACGGCCAAAGCGTGATCGCGATGCTGGTGGCGGAAGACGAGACGCAGAGCGTGCTCACCGCCACCGCCAAAGGCTACGGCAAGCGCACCAGCATCACCGAGTACACCCGCCACGGCCGCGGCACCAAGGGCATGATCGCCATTCAGCAGAGCGAGCGCAACGGCAAGGTGGTGGCGGCCACGCTCGTCCATGCCGACGACGAGATCATGCTCATCACCGACAAGGGCGTGCTGGTGCGGACCCGGGTGTCGGAGATCCGCGAACTCGGCCGGGCGACGCAGGGTGTGACGCTGATCGCGCTCGACAATGGCGCGCAGCTGAGCGGGCTACAGCGCATCGTCGAGAATGACCCGATCGGCGAGGCCGGCGGCAGCAACGGTGCATCCGCGGAAGACGCTACCCCTGAAGACAACACCGGTGAGGACGACGGGCGCGAGCCCCCTGCCGAGGAGAACCCTTGATGATGAGAAGAACGATGTGGGTCGTGCTGCTGGCCATGAGCACCGCAACCCAGGCGCAGACCCTGGCCGCCTCGGCCGCCTCGGCGCCGGCGAGTGCCGCCAAGAAGGAACTGGTTCAGAAAGTGATGGCGCTGCAGTTGGGTGACTACGACGGCCTGGCGCGCAACCTGGTCGGCCAGTCGGTGGCCCGGATGGTGCCCGCGATCCAGCAGGCGCTGCAGCAGCAGGTGCCGCCCGAGAAGCGGGAGTCGGTCGGCAAGGCGATCGATGCGGACATCAAGAAATATGTGGACGAATCGACGCCGGTTGTGAAGCAGGCGGCGATCAAGGCGGCACCGTCGACCATCGGCACGGCGCTATTCCCAGCCACCCCGTCACTTCGCGCCGGAAGCCTTGCGGGCCGGCGCCGCGGCCTTCGATGACGTGGAAGGAGCCGGATTCGCCGCGCCGTCACCCGATATCGGCGGCGCACCGAGTTCGCTGCGAATCTTCTGCTCCAGCGACTGCGTCTTCGGCTCGAGCGTCGGCCGCACGTCGGCCACGATCCGCTGCATGAAGC
>CAXTDH010000462.1:3049-3485 GCA_964242405.1 uncultured Rhizobacter sp.
GAGTTGAAGCAGTTGGCTGCCTGGCTCGATTCGCCGGTGAACAAGAAATTCCAGCAGTTGGGCCCGGACATGCAAAACGGCTTCATGCAGCGGATCGTGGCCGACGTGCGGCCGGCACTCGAACCGAAGACGCAGTCGCTGGAGCAGAAGATCCGCAGTGAGTTGGGTGCCCCCCCGGTGACGGGTGATGGCGCTGCAAATCCGGCGCCGTCGACGTCGTCGAAGGCCGCTGCGCCGGGTCGCAAGGCGTCCGGCGCGAAGTGATCGGGTGGCGATGACGGGCGCAGCATCGCCGTGATGCCCAGGGCGAACGGGAACTACCGATCAGTTCTTCCATGACTGAGCCTTCGGCCGCCGACCACGACGACCCGCTGCGCGCGTTTCGCAGCCGCATCGACAACCTCGACCCCGAACTGCTCGCCCTGCTCAATCAACG
>CAXTDH010000463.1:0-3466 GCA_964242405.1 uncultured Rhizobacter sp.
ACCGGTGCATTCCAGCGTCGGCCCGACGAGGATGCGCGCGTCCTTGCCGAGCTGGAGCCCCTGCAGCGCCGTTGCCACCGCGGTGCCGACGACGCCCGAGGCCCAGACCACGATGTCGCAGTCGAGCGCCGTGCCGTCGGCCAGCCGCACCGACGACGCCGTGACTTCGGTCACCGACGCCCCGAGCCGCACCTCGACGCCGAGTCTCTCGATCGCTTCGAGCGCATAGGCCGAGGTCTTCGGGTCGGTGCTCGCGAGAACCCGCGGGGCGCGGTCGATCAGCGTGATGGCGAGCCGGCCTCGCGCGTCCAGCGCGCCGTAACGGCCGAGCGCGTGGACGACGTGGTGCAGTTCCGCCGCGAGTTCGACACCGGTCGCGCCGGCACCGACGATCACGACGCGCAGCGGCTCCAGCCGGCCGGCCGCGACCCGCACCGCGAGTCGAAGAAGCTGCGCTGCAAGCGCACCGCCTGCTGCGGGCTGTCGAGCATGTGGCAGTGCTCGCGCACCCCGGGGATGCCGAAGTCGTTGACCCGGCTGCCGAACGCCAGCACCAGCCGGTCGTAGGCGATATCGCGCTCGCCGAGCAACTCCTGGCCGCTTTCGCGCCCGACCACCTTGCCCAGGCGCACGCTGCGTCGTTCGGTGTCGAGGCCCAGCAGTTCGCCGAGCACGAATTCGAAACCGGCGTCGCGCGCCTGGGCGCCGTAGCCGAGCGCATCGTCGCCGGCGCCGAGCAGGCCGGCGGCGACTTCGTGCAGGCGCGGCTTCCACAGGTGGCTCGGGTTGCGGTCGATGAGCACCACCGAGAGCGTGGAGGCGGCGCGGCGGCCCAACCGGGTGGCGAGCTCGAGCCCTCCGGCACCGCCGCCAACCACGACGATGCGTTGACGGTCGCGGGCGGTCGAGACATCGTTCATGGGTAGCGATCCTTCGATCTGGGAGGAAGGAGGCCACGATGGCCCGAGGTATCTGCGGCGTCTGTACGCCAGGGCACAGAGGCGGTCGGAGGCAGGACGGCCCTTGCATGATGGAGGGCATCGGTCGCCCTCTGTACGCCACCGCACCGACGTCGGCAGGACGCGTCGCCAGACTCGCCGCCAACAAGCAACTCGCCGCAGGCCCTACCCATGTACTTCCCACCCCGCTTCGCCTGCAGATCCCGGCACCGCCTGCTGCCGGTCGCGATCGCCGCGACCCTGCTCGCCGCCTGCGGCAAGAAGCCGGCGCCACCCCCCGCGCCCGGAACGCCGCAGGTCAGCGTCGTCGAACTGAAGGCGCAGGCGGTGACGCTGCGCACCGAGCTGCCCGGCCGCACCACACCGTTCCTGGTGTCCGAAGTGCGGCCGCAGGTCGGCGGGCTGATCAAGGCCCGGCCGTTCCGCGAGGGCAGCGACGTGAAGGCGGGCGACCTGCTCTACGTCATCGAACCCGCCACCTTCCGCGCCAGCGTCGCGACGGCCGAGGCGACACTCAGCAAGGCGCAGGCGAGCCTGGTGTCGACGCGGCTCAGGTCCGACCGATACCAGGAGTTGCTCGGCATCCAGGCCGTCAGCAAGCAGGACGCCGACGACGCCGCCGCCGCCCTCGGCCAGGGGCAGGCCGACGTCGCCTCGGCCCGGGCGACGCTCGAGACCCAGCGCATCAACCTCGCCTGGACGCGCATCACCGCGCCGATATCCGGCCGCATCGGCCGCTCAACGGTCACGCCCGGCGCGCTCGTCGGCGCCAACCAGGCGACGGCGCTCGCCACGGTGCAGCGGCTCGACCCGATCTACGTCGACATGACGCAGTCGAGCGACACCTTCCTGCGCTTGAAACGCGAGCTCGCCGCCGGCACGCTCGCCTCCGCGGGCGCCAACGCGGCCAAGGTCAGCCTGCTGCTGGCCGACGGCACGCCCTACAAGCACACCGGCACGCTGCAATTTTCCGACGTGACCGTCGACACGGCGAGCAACGCGGTGACGCTGCGGGCGGTGTTCCGGAACCCGAACGGCGAACTGCTGCCCGGGCTCTACGTGCGGGCGGTGGTCGAGGAAGGCGTGAACGCCGCCGGCCTGCTGGTGCCGCAGCCGGCGGTCTCCCGCGACGACGCCGGCAAGCCGGTCGCCTTCGTGGTCGCCGCCGACGGCAAGCTGCAGCAGCGCAAGCTCGTCACCGACCGCGCCGTCGGCAACCAGTGGCTGGTCGCGAGCGGCCTGGCGGCCGGCGACCGGGTGGTGACCGAGGGGCTGCAGAACGCCAAGCCCGGCGTCGCGGTGAAGGTGGTGCCGCCGGGCACCGCCGGCGCGGCGAGCGGGGCCGAAGGCGGCGGCGGCGGTGGCGGTGGCGGTAAGAAGCCCGGCACCACGGTCGGCAGCAACTGATGGCCCGCTTCTTCATCGACCGCCCGGTGTTCGCCTGGGTGCTCGCGCTGGTGCTGATGCTCGCCGGCGTGCTGGCGATCTTCAACCTGCCGATCGCCCAGTACCCGGCGATCGCGCCGCCCTCGGTCTCGATCACCGCGACCTACCCCGGCGCCTCGGCAAAGACGCTCGAGGACACGACGACGCAGGTGATCGAGCAGGCGTTGAAAGGCATCGACCACCTCGCCTACATCAGCTCGACCAGCGAGAGCAGCGGCCAGGCGACCATCACCATCACCTTCGACAACGGCACCGACCCGGACATCGCCCAGGTGCAGGTGCAGAACAAGCTGCAGCTCGCCACCGCGCTGCTGCCGCAGGAGGTGCAGCAGCAGGGCGTTAAGGTCGCCAAGGCGTCCAACAGCTACCTGCTGGTCTACGCCTTCGTCGCGACCGACGGCCGGCTCTCGCGTGCCGACCTCGCCGACTACGTGGCGGCGAACGTCCAGGATCCGCTGAGCCGGGTCGAGGGCGTCGGCGACCTGCAGCTTTTCGGTGCGCAGTACGCGATGCGGATCTGGCTCGACCCGAGCCGGCTGCGCAGCTACGCGCTGACCGCGCTCGACGTCGCGACTGCGATCCGCGCGAAGAACGTGCAGGTCTCGGCCGGCCAGCTCGGCGGCCAGCCGGCGGTCGAGGGCCAGCAGTTGAACGCCACCGTCTCGGCGCAATCGCGCCTGAGGTCGGCCGAGCAGTTCGCGGGCATCGTCCTGCGCACGGAGCCCGGAGGCGCCAACGTGCTGCTCTCGGACGTCGCCCGGGTCGAGCTCGGCTCGGAGTCGTACGACGTCGAGTCGACCTTCAGCGGCAAGCCGTCCTCGGGTCTCGGCATCAAGCTCTCGCCGGGCGCCAACGCGCTCGACACCGTCAAGCGGGTCGACGTCGCGATGAAGAAGCTGCAGACGCGCTTTCCGCCCGGCATGAGCTTCGAGCAGGCCTACGACACCACGCCGTTCGTCCGCGCCTCGATCGAGGAGGTGATCAAAACGCTCGCCATCGCGATCGCGCTGGTCTTCGCGGTGATGTACCTCTTCCTGCAGAACTGGCGCGCGACGCTGATC
>CAXTDH010000464.1:0-3463 GCA_964242405.1 uncultured Rhizobacter sp.
GATCGCCGATCGGGTCTCCACGGCGCTCGACCGGCGCGGCCTGCACTACGCCTGGGTGATCGCCGGGGTCACCTTCTTCGCCCTGCTCACCACCGCGGCCGCACTCGGGTTGCCGGGCGCAATGCTCCGACCGCTGAGCAAGGAGTTCGGCTGGACCACCGAGGAACTGTCGTCGGTATTCGCCGTCCGGTTCGCGCTGTTCGGTTTGCTCGGGCCGTTCGCGGCGGTGTTCATCAACCGCTTCGGCCTGCGCCGCATCATGATCGCCGCCGCCTGTTTCATCGCCGCGGCGATGCTCCTGGCGACTGGCGTCACGCAGCTCTGGCAGCTGTTCCTGCTCTGGGGGCTGGTGCTCGGCTGCGGCACCGGGCTGACGGCCCTGGTGCTCGGCGCCATGGTCGCGAGCCGCTGGTTCACCGAGCGGCGCGGCCTGGTCGTCGGCCTCTTCGCCGCCAGCACCGCCACCGGCCAGTTGCTCTTCCTGCCGATCGCCGCCTGGATGATCGAGCACCTGGGCTGGCGCTACGCCGTGGTCCCGGTGTTCATCGCCTGCGTCGTCGTCGCGGTGCTCGTGAGCTTGCTGATGCGTGATCACCCCCAGGACGTCGGCTTGCGCTCCTTCGGGGAGCCGGCCGGAACGCCGCAGGAAGCCGTCCCGAACTCCACGCGGCTGAACTTTCTCGGCCCGTTCCAGGTATTGGCGGTGGCGGCCCGAAGCCGGACGTTCTGGGTGCTCGCCGGCACCTTCTTCATCTGCGGGCTGAGCACCAACGGCCTGGTGCAGACGCATTTCATCTCGCTTTGCAGCGACAACGGCATGGCGGCGCTGCCGGCCGCCTCGGTGCTGTCGATGATGGGCGCCTTCGACCTGGTCGGCACCACCTTGTCGGGCTACCTCTCCGACCGGTTCGACAACCGCAAGTTGCTGTTCTGGTACTACGGCTTGCGTGGCTTGTCGCTGTTCTGGCTGCCGTACTCGGTCTTCAGCCTCTACGGCCTCTCGGTGTTCGCGATGTTCTACGGCCTGGACTGGATCGCCACCGTGCCGCCCACCGTCAAGCTCGCGGCCCAGGAGTTCGGCAAGGAGCGCGCTGGCATGGTCTTCGGCTGGGTGTTCGCGGCGCACCAGCTCGGCGCGGCGCTCGCGGCCTACGGTGCCGGCCTGACGCGCACCCTGCTGCTGACCTACAACCCGGCCTTCATGGCCGCCGGTGCGGCTTGCCTGGTCGCTGCGGCGCTGGTCATGACGATCCGCCTGCAAGGTCGCAAGCCGCCCGTGACGCCGCTGCGTTCACCGGCCGGGACACCCGCCTGAGATCGTTCGCCAACCGGCCGGGCGGGCGAGTGGCTCAGCGTCGCAACGCGGTCGCTTCACGTGCGAGCCGGGTGATCCGAGCCCAATCCTTCGCGGCCACCGCGTCGGCCGGCGTCAGCCACGATCCGCCGACCACCTTGACGTTGTCCAGCGCCAGATAGTGCGGCGCCGTCTCGAGCGAGATGCCCCCCGTGGGGCAGAACTTCACATCGGTGAACGGCCCGGCAAGCGCTTTCAACATCGCCAGGCCACCGGCCTGCATCGCCGGAAAGAACTTGAGAAAGAAGTAGCCGTCGGCGTTCGCCTGCATCACTTCGCTGCCGGTCGCGGTGCCCGGCAGCAGCGGCAGGCCGATGGCACGACAGGCCTGGCCGATCTGCGTGGTGTAGCCGGGGCTGACCGCGAAGGTGCAGCCGGCGTCCTTCGCGGCCTGCGCGTCGGCCATGCTGCGCACCGTGCCCGCACCCAGCACGGCGCCCGGCACATCGTGGGCGATGGCCTCCATGCACTGCAGGGCGATCGGCGTGCGCAAAGTGACTTCAAGCACTTTCACACCGCCTTCGACCAAGGCCCGCGCCATCGGTACCGCGTCTTCGAGGCGGTGGATGACGATGACCGGGATCACCGGCCCGTGGGCGGCAAGTTCAAGTGTGTCCATCGAAGCCTCGTGTATCCGTGCGTGTCGTTCGAATCGTCGTCACAGCCAACTGCAGGCACCCTCTTCGGCCGTCAGCACGTGGCGGCGCATCCCGGCGAAAAGCTCGCGCCCGAGGCCGTGGCCGTTGTCGATCGCTTGTGACGGCGCCTGTTGCACGATTTCTCGCGCAGCCCAGACCTCCGGTGCGACCAACGCAGCAAGCGTGCCGGCGTTGGCGTCCAGGCGCACGATGTCGCCGTCGCGCAGCTTGCCGAGCGGGCCACCGGCCAGGACTTCCGGGCTGACATGGATGGCGGCCGGGATCTTGCCCGACGCCCCGCTCATCCGGCCATCGGTGACCAGCGCCACCTTGAAGCCCCGGCCCTGGAGCACGCCGAGCGGGGGCGTCAGCTTGTGCAACTCCGGCATACCGTTGGCACGCGGCCCCTGGAACCGGACGACGGCGATGAGGTCACGCTCGAGTTGGCCGTCGGCGAACGCGGCGAGCAGTTCCTCCTGCGTGTCGAAGATCACGGCCGGCGCCTCGACGACATGCCGATCGACCGGCACCGCCGAGACCTTGATGACCGAGCGACCGAGGTTGCCGACCAGCAGCTTCAAGCCGCCTTCCGGGCTGAACGGGGCAGCGGCGGTGCGCACGACCGAGGCTTCGATGGGTGCGGCCGGCAGGTCGTGCCAGACGAGCGGATCGCGCTGCGGCGTATCGTCGCCAGGCTGTGGGTCGTGACCAGGCGTCGGATCGTCGCCACGCGCCGCATCGATCCCACGCAACGCCGGAACGCGGCCGTAGGCCTGCAGGCCTCCCGCAGCGACGGTCATGACATCGCCGTGCATCGAGCCGCTGTCGACCAGCTCCCGGATCACGAAGCCTGGGCCACCTGCTGACTGGAACTCGTTGACGTCGGCGACGCCGTTCGGGTACACGCGCGCCAACAGCGGCGTCACTGCCGAGAGGTCGGCAAAATCTGTCCAGTCGATCAGGATGCCGGCCGACCGGGCGACCGCGACCCAGTGGATCAGGTGGTTGGTGGAACCGCCGGTGGCGAGCAGCGCGACCATCGCATTGACGATGACCCGTTCGTCGACCAGCCGGCCGATCGGCGTGAAGGCGGGTCCGCGGGCAATCGCGAGCACGCTCCTAACCGCCTCGCGAGTCAGCGCTTGGCGCAACTCGGCATGCGGGTGGATGAAGGCCGCCCCGGGGACGTGCAGGCCCATCGCCTCGAGCAGCATCTGGTTGCTGTTGGCCGTGCCGTAGAAGGTGCAGGTGCCGGCCCCGTGGTAGGCGGCGGATTCGGCCTGCAACAGCTCGTCACGCTCCACCAGGCCTTCGGCGTAGCGTTCCCGCACCTTCGACTTCGCGGTGTTCGAGAGCCCGCTGCTCATCGGCCCGGCCGGCACGAAGACGCAGGGCAAGTGGCCGAAATGCAGCGCACCGATCAGCAGGCCGGGCACGATCTTGTCGCAGACGCCGAGCAGCAAGGCGCAGT